>JAIRTV010000254.1 GCA_031254675.1 Planctomycetaceae bacterium
ATTCATAGCGACAAGCCGACTGATTGCTCGGAACGCTTCGACAACAAGCCAGAGCGCCAACAGAATAATAAGAACTCCAATCACTGTTAATAAATATTGCCCTTTGGCAAGAAATACAAACACAATATTGTACGACATTGCCCAAAGCGGAATAATAATCATAATGACCGCAGGCAGTAACAAATAAACAGAACGAACTTTACGCCGCATCAAATAAACACTGCCGACAAGAAGTGTCAAACCGGCAACTACCTGATTGCCGGCACCAAAAACAGGCCACAAAATCAATCCGCCCGTTCCATACGGAGCAGTTGGACTTGCTTTGCACAACGCCAACGTTACCGCTATCGCCAACCCCACCGCCGTTGCAATATAACGGTTTTTCATCGGTGCAATACGGAGCATTCCGCCAAGTTCCTGCAACACATAACGCATCAAACGCAGTGCCGCATCAATTGTTGTCGCCGCAAAACACGCAATTAAAATTGCAATAATTCCTTGACCGAATTTAACCGGAACACCAATCGCATTAATAAAATTGGCACCGCCTTCAATAAATGTTCCAACCTGTTCGCCAAGATTCATCGACGCCCACGAACGATCATAACGAAGATTCCACGCTTCACGCCCTTTAACAATTTCGGTTGTTTGCGTTGCCGTTTGAAGTGCTGAATTTTCGAGAACGTGGGATTTTCCGTTCGCTAAATCGTCAACTGTTTCGACCATTGCTTTTTGGCTACCGGTGGCTTCCGCTGCGGATTGAACATTGGGAATCCCAAGCCCAATGCCCGCTGTGCAACTCAAAATAACAAGCACCGCCAACGCCGCTTCCAGCAACATGCCGCCATAACCGACAAACGACGCATCTTGCATGGACGCAACCTGTTTACTACTTGTTCCGCTGCAAACCAATGCGTGAAAACCACTCACCGCCCCACAAGCAACCGTAATAAAAAGAAACGGTAAAATTGGCGGTGCTCCTGATTGGCGAGCTTCCGTAATACGTAACGGCGGAGATGAACCAAATAAATCCGCCGCACCGGTTAAACCGGTAAGAACAAGACCCAAAACCATCAACCCCAATGCAATATAAAGAATTAAACTATTGACATAATCACGTGGTTGAAGCAGTAGCCAAACCGGCAACACCGACGCAAAGTAACAATAAATAAATAATACCCAAGTCCAAAGCATGGTCGGATTGAGCGAAGAGTGAATATGTTCCCAATTCGGCATGTGAAACGAAAAACCCGGATAACTCGCTGAAAAAAATACCGTTACTCCCAAAATGATAATAGAAACAATAGAAGCCCAAAATAACGATATTCCATATCGATAAATCACGATCCCCAATATCATTGCCACAGGAATTGAAAAGACGGTTGGCATGACCGACTGAGGATAATCCTTGAAAGTGGACGCAATAACATTGCCGAAAACGGCAATGACGACAGCCAGAATAAATGTTAGCAAAATAAGGAATAACAATTTTGCAGACGGCGACAATACTGTTCCGGCAATATCGCCAAGTGATCGTCCTTTATTTCGGAGTGAAAGAACAAGTGCGGTGAAATCATGAACCGCCCCAATGAAAATACTACCGAAAATAACCCAAAGCAACGCCGGAAACCAACCCCAAATCACCGCAATCGTCGGACCAACAATCGGACCCGTTCCGGCAATTGCCGTAAAATGATGACCGAAAATCACATAACGATTTGTCGGAACAAAATCAATGTTGTCACACAATTCCACACTCGGCACAACCTCTTCCGAATCAAGTTGGAATATCTTGCGAGCAAGAAATTTACCGTAAGTATTGTAAGCAACAATAAAACCAAAAAACGAAGCAAATGCAATCAAAAGTGTTGACATATTTGTTAGTCCGTGATAGGAGTATTCTGTTAAAAAAATTGTCCGATGAGTTTTACTGTAACTCATTGCAACAATAGCACAGTTATCGAATTATAGCAAAAAAACTTTCCCAAACAACCGTTGCAACTGTAGGTGAAAACACTTCGCGGAAAGATTGCCCAATTTGGGTTCATTTACTTTTAACGAAAATTCTACTAAATAACTTTGAATGACTATCAAAAAAAATTTTAAAAGTCAAAAGTTCCGCTTGACATTTTTTTCCGTTTAACATAAACTATGAAACTTAGCCGATTGTGGTTCGTATTTTTTGCCGAGTTGTTTTTCGGCAAACGTTTCGCAATTATCTTGGTAAAACCTTGTAAATAAAGGAGAATGACAATGGAAAATTTAGTCAAATGTTTGGTCGGGATTTTCGCAATATTTTTTGCGAAAAGCCAAATGTTAAACCTGGTAAATTACACAAAACAGGGGGGGGGGGGCTATCTGGAGTGGAAAATTGAGAACGGATAGGGGAAAGTGGTCGTTTTTTCGGTGTTTTTCCACAAAATTCTCAACTCTTTCACATTCTTTACGATTCGGCTTTACGTTGGTCGAACTTCTTGTTGTGATTGCGATTATTGGCGTGTTAATCGCTCTTCTGTTGCCAGCCATCCAAGCAGCACGCGAAGCCTATTTTTGAAAAAAAGTGGAAAAAAAATGAAAATTTTTTCGAAAAAATGTTAAAATAGGCAAAATAAATGGATTAT
>JAIRTV010000259.1 GCA_031254675.1 Planctomycetaceae bacterium
ATTCATGTTTTTTGAAACAGTATTTTCCTAAAAATTGTTCTAAAAATCGATATACTAAAATCAGAGTGTTCGCAAATATTATTTCAATACTATTTGCATTTTTGTTTTATCATTGTCATGACGATGAGTTTAAAACCCTCGCCTTCAGGCGATACCTTTAGGTTTTACCCTCGTCAGGCAAGTTTGGTAAAGAGTTCGTTTGAGTTTTCTCTCTTCCCATATTAGAAATGGAAAGGGGGCAATTTGTGAAGTTGACAGCGGACAAAAAAGTTCAAAGCACCTTTAATGTCCCTTCACACTAGACCGGGTAGGACTTGAACCCACGACCTAGGGATTATGAGTCCCCCGCTCTAACCAACTGAGCTACCGGTCCATTAGTTCGGATTTTTTGTCAAAAACCTTAGAATTATAATGTAAAACTATCTAAAACACTTAACTCAATTTTATTAAACCAGTCAATCCAGAAACAAAACAGAGGTATTTTAACATGAAGAACGAAAAAAGTAAGAGGGGAATAGAAAATAAATTTGAGAATAAATAAAATGCAGATTGTATTGTTTTTTTGTTTCGTCAATAAGCCGCCAACGAATACAATAAGAAATTAGCGGTTTCAAGAGAACAGGCAATATCATTCGGCGAAAACACAACCGCGATGTCCTCGCCCCTCCGAACTTTTTTTGAACGATTTCAATTTTGTAACTTGATCACGATATTTTCGTTCGGAATCCAACGCATACGTTAGAATATTCAGACCAAGCTCAAGACGCAGCTCTTGCGTGTCGTATCCCCTCGTTTTGCCGTTTCAGTGTAACCCATCGATACATGTTATTCACAAGATTTCGCATGCCGATCCAAAATCGTAATGCCATAAAAACGATTTATAAGTTTAGCAAAGTTCGTTATTTTAATCCAAATCAATTTCTAACACGCTCTACATAACGCAAACAACTTAAAAAACGTTCCACTAATAGACATATTCTTTTTCTTTTTTACATATCGCCTCTTGTTGGGTCGTAACCGAGATTTGCTGTCCACGTGGCATGCGCCGTCCCCAACACCAGAATACAAGCATTAATCGGCCACAACAAAATACCAAACGGCAAAAAAGATAAAAAAACATAAAACGGCAAAAAAGATGCAAAAATCGAAATACCATCGTTGAGTTTATTGGCAAAATCAATTAACCGTTTTGCTGATTCTTGCATTTCCATTTGTTCGGCTTCCCAATGTCGTTGTTGTTCTTGGTTTTCGCCGAAGTTGTTTATTTGATTTTCTTTATTTTCTTCGTTGTCCTCTTCATCTGTTTCGGAATCTGTTTCTGAATCTGTATTCGCAACCGTTTCGGTTGCGGCGAGCGGAACGAAATCGGGATTGGCAAAGGGTGAGGGTTCGTCCGGTCTCAACACGAGACTTCTTCCATCTTCGTCCATTTCCCGCAATTCAAAATTATTTTGGTCGTCTATCATTCCTCGATAGGGGTTGGCGTTGATTGTCATCCAGATATGCCCCGCCATGAACACGTAGAGCGAGAACAACCCCAACAATCCCCCATAACCCAACGCGAGAACTTCATTTTTGATTTTGAGTTTTAACAGACAATTTCCAGCGAATAAACCGGCTATTTTGGTCAATCCCGACGTCATGCTGAAAATGAAAAACATCAACACCAAATACGATTTAATCCCCGTAACATACATTCGCAAAGCGTAAAGCGAACCGCAAATGTAGCCAAGAACCAACATGAACACAAACGGCATCAGGAATGTCAATATTGTTCCGGCTGGTCCCAAATCCGCAATCCAATCGGATTTTGTTGTTGCTGTTTGGGTTCCATTATTTTTGGCGAAGGGGTCGGGTTCGGCGACAATAGTTGGTTCTCGATAAATGGTTTGTCCTTGTTTTTCCAACGCGACAAGAGCATCCAAATTTCCGAAAGCGGGCATTTCTGTTGCGAATGGATTATTTGGCGTTGTCTGTTCCAAGCCGAATTGAGCGAATGGGTTGGTGGTATTGGGGGCGGTTGGAATTTGTGGGGTTGCCGGAATGGTTGATGTTTTTGGTTTGGGATTGATTTTGGGTGTTTGTGTTGTTGGTTTGGGCGATGGTTTCACAACTGTTTTTGTCGCCGGTATTTTTGCCGTCGGCACAACATTTTGCTCAATTGGTTGCAACGGCGCAAGTCCCAATTCATGATGCTTTTCCGGCTCAACATTTATTTTTGGAGATGACGTGGATGTTGTTGGCGGGGTTGAATTTGATTCGGTTTCCAGTTCTGTTTTTGGAAAAAGTCCTTTGATTTTCGAAGCAGGAATCCATGCGGTCATTCCGACGCCGCGTAACAAATCGGTTGATTCCAATTTGCCTTCGGTTGCCATTGTCTTGAGATCCGCACTGGAAACCGGTCCGAATCGAGCGGTGCCTTTCCGATAATACCATTGTTGCGAAACCATTGTCGAAAGAGAAAAATAAAAAAGTTGAGATTGTGCAAAAACAATTTCCGTAAACAAATTCGAGTTGGCGATGACAAAGGTTGGCAACTTTTCGCCGAAAATTGCCAACCATGCAAGCGAATCATAACCAATCGTGTTTTATTTGATTTTTGTTTTATTTTTTTGTTCGGTGGGACCTTCTTTCCGTTCGCGTTGCATTTCTTGGGTTGCGTCCACACCACGCCGTTCATTTTCTTCCATTTCTTGAAGCGTCACCTTGGTATCAAGCGAATGACGTTTGATTTTTGTACGCAACTCCTCTTGATTCGGCTCTTTAACTTTTTTAAGCACAAAATCATCATAATCAACCGATCCGGCAGTAAAATAACCAAAAATCATTACACGTCCAAATTTCGGCGAATATTTTGTGTGACGCGGTGTAAATTCCTCCGAATGTTGTACCCACTCGTTGGCACGATCCATGTCCCAATGGTTTTGCTGACTTCGGTAAACTTCGCGAGTTTGTTGTCCCAGTTGGTCGGTGAAGCCTTCGCGTAACATATTCGCTGTTGGTTTGAATGCGGTGTCCATCGTGTCGTAACACTTAATAAACACAATCGCTTTCACTCCCTTCGATTTGCGAATACGATAATCAATTCTGTATGTTGCGGTTTCTTCGATTGGAAACGGTTTACTGTAATACATCAACCCAAAACCTTCCGCAAT
>JAIRTV010000284.1 GCA_031254675.1 Planctomycetaceae bacterium
TGAATAATTCAGTTCCGATTCATTTTTCAACGGCAATAATTTTCGGAGCCGGAATCCGTGTTCCGTGCAAATTTCCGAATTCGGCAAGCAGCTCTTTGTAATTATATTGAAGAAAATTCCAAGTCTTGGGCGGCGGATTCTGTTTCAACCAATAATCCACAAAACTTCGAACCGTCTGATCATATTTTTTCTGCGAAGAACCATGCGCAAAACAACGCCCCTTAAATCGCCGCAAATCACCGTTAAAATCGGGACTAATATGATACAATTCATGAACAATCGTCTCCAATTTCTGAGACAACTTAAGTTCAATAAATCGCGGAACATAAAAATAGAGAATATAAAGATATTCTACGCCGTCGGTTCGATAACAACGTTGCAATGTCCAAGGTCTCCCTTGACTTTGCATAAACAATTCTCCGCCTTTAAAACGCAACGGGGTTGTTGTCGCGAAGATGCCGAATGGGGCACTATGCTTTGTTCGTGCGAAACTAACAGCAACACGTGACATATCAATATGACACAACGCCGGCACACGAAAACAAATATCCTCGCAAACCTTAGCAATTGCTGTGGTATAATCGAACGACCGACATTTTGATTTCGTAGCCATCATGTTCAACCGAACATCTTGAGTCGGCTTATTCTACTTTAGGCCGTTGCGATCGGGCCTTAACACGGTCGTTTTTACCGACAAATTCAAGAATCGCTTGTTTTCCAGCATCACCGAGTCGCGGTTTAAATAATTTCAAAATTCGCGTATAACCGCCATTACGGTTGATATATCGTGGTGCTACCACTTCAAAAAGAATTTTTACCGCTTCTTTGTTCCCAATAAGTTGCAAAACTCGACGACGCGCCGCCAATGCTGGAGCGTTGATTTTATTCCATTCTTGCCAGGCGTCGCTGTTACGCCATTTTTTCCATTCTTCGGAGCCACGTTCTGCTTTAATTTCCAAACGAGCCGCCTCATCAATATGTACTTGAGCTTTTTTAGCAATCGTAATACATTTTTCAAGAAGCGGACGAACTTCCTTCGCTTTCGGCAATGTTGTAATAATTCGTCCCGGCGTTTTTGGCGCATTACTTTCGTCAGTCGCATCGCGTTCAGTCATCAAAATTGAAACAATCAAGTTTTTGAGCAATGCACGCTGATGATTGGGATTTCGACCAAGTTTACGTCCTTTATTTAAATGTCGCATAAAATCACCATTTATTCTATGGATTTAATAATTGAGTGTTAATTAAGTGGTTGGTGGAGTTGTTGCTGCCGCCGCTGTCTGGGGAACTGCGGCGTTCAATATTTGCGGAGGAATCCTCATACCAAGTTGAAGATCAAATTTCCGCAATTTTTCTTTGACTTCTGTCAATGTCGTTTCACCAAAATTTCGCATATCTAAAAGCGATTCTTCTGTGCGAACCACCAAATCGCGAATAAAATTGATTTTTTCTGATTCCAGACAATTGACTGCCCGAACAGAAAGGTCTAATTGGGAGAGTGGCATTTTTAGTTTTTCTTCCAATCCCGGATCAATTCCCATCGCTCCAATCGTTTTTACTTTGGCAAAGACCCCCATTTCGAGTCGATCATATTGGAGGAACGGATTCAAATGTTTTCGGAAGATTTTGGCACCTTCGACAATGGCAAGTTCCGGACTAATTGATCCGTCCGTCCAAATTTGTATCGTCAATCGATCATAATTTGTTTTTTGACCGACACGGGTTTCTTCAACATTGTATTGGACGCGAACAACCGGACTGAACGCCGCATCGAGTGGAATAAAACCGATATCATCGCCGCCTTTATCTCGGCTATGAGCCAATTGTTCTGCTGCCGGAAGATAACCGCGACTATTTTCGACGACCATTTCCATTTCGAATGGAACATCATCTGTAAGCGTAGCAATGTGATGACCTTTACTAATCACATCAACAGTATCGTCCCTTTGAATATCATCACTTGTAACCGGTCCTTTTACTTTTTTCGAAATCCGAAGTACTTTCGGTTTATCGTCGTAAGATTTGACAACAAGTGCTTTGACATTCAAAACGATCTCCGTAACATCTTCGTAAACACCTTTCAGCGACATAAATTCGTGAAGGGCGTTTTTAATTTTGATTCGTGTTACGGCACTTCCTTCGAGGCTGGAAAGTAAAACGCGGCGTAAACTATTACCGACCGTATGACCGAAACCGCGTTCAAACGGTTCGGCGATAAATTTTCCGTAAGTCTCTGTCAAGGAGTCCGGATCGCATGTTACTTTGCTGGGGAGTTCCAAACCTCGCCATCGAATACGCATAGAGAAACCTCCAAAAATGACGCTGAAATAATCTATAACTGGGAATTGGGAAAATCAACAAACCAATGATCTACTAATTACTTAGAACAAAGCTCGACAATCAATGCCGAATCAACCGGTAATGTAACATCCTCTGCCGTAGGAAGTCGCATCACAACTCCTTTAGGAACATCGGCGTTGTCCCGATAAAGAAATTCAGGAACGTCACGTAAACCTTCTTCAATTACGGTTTTAATAGCTTTTGTACTTTTGGGACGATTACGTATTGTAATCACATCTCCCATACGTACTAAATAGCTTGGAATGTCAACACGCCGACCATTAACTTGAATATGACCATGCGAAACCCATTGACGCGCCTGAGAACGGGATGCTCCGAAACCGAGTCGATAAACAATATTATCGAGACGGCGTTCAAGAAGTCCCATCAGAACTTTTCCTGTATTTCCCTTCATTCGTTCTGCCATTCCGAAATATTTACGGAATTGTTTTTCGAGGACACCGTAATAATTTTTGACTTTCTGTTTTTCGCGAAGATGGACACCGTAGTCCGTCAACTTTCCTTTCCGGGCGCCATGCATTCCGGGCGCATTGGAACGGCGGTTGAACGCACACTTATCAGTGTCGCAACGACTTCCTTTCAAATTAAGTTTGAAACCTTCGCGCCGACATTTTCGGCAAACTGCTTCAGTATTACGTGCCATAAAAATTGATTTCTATTGAAACAAAACAAACTAAGTAAAATATTGATACTGTAAAACTTGGTACTTTGGAACGAACGAAAACAAAGTTAAACACGTCGTCGTTTTTTGGGACGACAACCATTGTGCGGTAATGGCGTAACATCTTCAATGGATTTCACCGTTAAGCCAGCCTGTTGTAATGCCGTAATAGCACTTTCACGACCACTTCCTGGACCGTTGACTTTAACTTCTATTTCTTTCATTCCGAATTTCATTGCTTTTTCTGCCGCTTGTTGCGCTGCCATTTGACCGGCGAACGGAGTACTTTTCCGGCTTCCTTTGAAGTTGCAGGTACCGGCTGTTGACCAACAAAGGGCGTCTCCTTTGGAATCGGTAATTGTTACAGTCGTGTTATTAAAAGTCGCTTTGATGTGGGCGATTCCCGCCGCGACAGTTCTTTTGACTTTTCGTTTTTTAACTGCTTTTGCCATAGTGATTAATTAATATTCTGTTGACTGTTTTAGTAATTTCTTAGTGGAGAGAATTTTGATGATGTCAACAGACGATAAAATCTGCGGACAAACACACGAAAAAACAAAATCTTGTTACCGTAAATCTTTGACTCCTTTTTTTCCGGCAACTGTTTTCTTGGGACCTTTACGAGTTCGGGCGTTGGTTCGAGTACGCTGACCGCGAACCGGCAAACCTTTACGATGACGAATCCCACGATAACAAGCGATTTCGCGGAGACGAGTGATATTCTGATTGACTTGACGACGTAACTGCCCTTCGACAATATAATCGTTATCAAGTAATGAGGCTAATTTGGCAAGGTCGTTTTCGCCTAAATCTTTTGCCCGCAATGTTGGAGTAACTCCTGCTTTCCGGCAAAGTTCCCGTGCTGTTGCTGGACCTACACCATAAAGATAAGTCAACGAAACGACAATATGCCGATTGCTCGGAATATCCACACCCAAAAGACGCGGCATTGAATGATCTCCAAAAAATAATTATATGTTAATGTTTATAAAAAACAAATTAACCTTGACGTTGTTTGTGGCGGGGATTAACACAGATGATATAAACCCGTCCCCGACGTTTGACCACTTTACAATTTTCACAAATTCGACGAACACTTGCTCGGACTTTCATGAGATAACCTTTTGAACCTTTATACTTTGTAGTATGTATTTTGAATAAATTTTAATTACCGTGTAAAATGTAGGACAGTTAAGGTTGTTGTGGACGACACGCAACTTTTACTGAAAGAGGTCATTATTTTAAGGTTTGGCAAACAATTTGCCAAGTAGTCCCCACCCTAATTGAAGAAAAAAACTCAAAAAGAATTTTCAAAATGTCAAATAAGGGGTAATATCTATTTTTTCTTCTTCTGTTTCGGGTGGTCCGGTCAAAACACGAACACCGGACATGGTTACTGCTAACGTGTGTTCAAAGTGGGCACTTGGTTTATGGTCTGCTGTAATAATTGTCCAATGATCACTAAGTAAACGAACATTTTTTGTTCCGGCGTTGATCATTGGTTCAACCGCAATGACCAAACCCGACACTAATTTGAAATCACCGCTACGGAACATTTCTTGCGAAACATAATTCGGAACTTGGGGATTCTCGTGCATTTCCCGACCAATTCCATGACCAACTAACGATTCCACAACAGAATAACCATTCTTTTTGGCATACGTTTCCATCTTCTTCGCAACTTCATTCCAATAAGTCGCTTTAGGAATTTCTTCAATAGCGATTTGGAGAACATGTTCTGTTACATTGAGAAGATGTTGTTTTTTCTCTGAAATGTTTCCGACAGGAAATGTTACGGCGGAATCGCCACACCAACCACCTACTTTACATCCGGTATCGACTCCGACAATATCACCTTCAACCAGTTTCCGCGAACTCGGTATTCCATGAACAACTTCTTCATTAACACTAATACAAGCAACAGCCGGAAAAGGAACTTTACCCGGAACTCCCTTAAAAAGAGGAGTTACCTTCATGTCATTGAAAAATTGTTCCATTCGGTCATTAACTTCACTGGTAGTAATTCCGGGACGAATAAGATTTTTGGCGATTTGCAATCCATGCCAAACATATAATCCCGCTTTCCTCATCTTGTCGATTTCTACGGCGGATTTATACGAAAGCACGGTTGAACCTTTTCCTGTTGTCTAATGTTTTCTCACAATTAAAATTTAATTGTACTGGTCGAGTATTTTTTCGATTCTTACAAAAATTTCATCCACACTTCCGAGTCCGTCAACTGTTTTAAGTAAACCTTGTTTATCGTAATAATCGAGTAATGGGCTTGTTTGTTTATTATAGGCGACCAAGCGTTCGCGAATTACTTCCGGTTTATCATCGGCGCGACCACGTCCTGCCAAACGTTTAAACAGTTCTTCATCGGGAACGCGAAGTTCAAGAACCACATCAAGCGGAGTTCCTTTTCCTACAAGCATTTTGTCAAGAGCTTCGGCTTGGGCGATTGTTCGCGGGAAACCGTCCAGGAGATAACCACTCTGACAATCCGGCAATTGTAACCGATCTGAAATAATACCAATGATCACATCATCAGGAACAAGTTGACCGCTGGACATATATTTTTCCGCTTCAAGTCCGATTGATGTTTTGGCGTCTCGTGCCGCTCGCAACATATCACCAGTCGAAAGATGCGCCGGTTTATATTTGGCAATGATCTTTTCTGCTTGGGTTCCTTTTCCCGCTCCGGGAGGACCGATAAAAATAATTCGCATGGAAAATTGAGTGTTGAAATTTATTTTGGTTATTTAGTTTTTTCGAGTAATCCCTTGTAATTTCGCATCACAAGATGACTATCAATCTTGTCAACAAGATCAATAATCACACTCACGACAATTAAAAGGCTTGTTCCGCCAAAGAATCCTGCCAACATGTAGTTTTCCGTTCCAACAATGAGTGTTGAAATAATTTGTGGCAAAATCGCAATGAGAGCAAGGAACGAGGCTCCGACATAAGTGATTCGCACCATTACTTTTTCGAGATAATTTGCGGTTGTCGTACCTGGTCGGTAACCTGGAATAAATGATCCGTAATTTTTTAGATTTTCAGCCATATCTTTGGGATTGAACGTAACAGCTGTCCAAAAATAGCAGAAAAAATAAATCCCGATAACAAACAAAATGATATAGGAAAAGGTTTGTCGTTGGAAAACATCATGACAAAATCGAACGAACGCTCCAAACCAACCTACTAAATTTTGACCATCAACCACACTGAAAAATGCTTGCGGGAAAAGCAACAAACTGCTTGCAAAAATGATTGGCATCACACCAGCCTGATTCACTTTAAGCGGAAGATATTGACGATTTCCTCCGAATGTTTTACGTCCGCGAATATGTTTTGCGCTTTGTGTTGGGATACGTCGTTGACCTTTTGTAATATAAATTACTCCGACGACCACAGCGATAAACAACCCTGCTAAAACAAACAGAATTTCAATTCCGAATTGTGAATTATCCGAACCTAATCTGAAACCGGTATCCTTATTGTAGAGTTGACCGCCAAGTTTTTGGAGTGCGGCGGGAAGGTTGGCGAGAATTCCTGCCATGATTAGAAGACTGATTCCGTTACCGATACCATATTCATCAATCTGTTCGCCGAGCCACATCAAAAACGCGGAACCTGCCGTCATTACTACAACTGCTGTTACGAGCCAGCCAAGCGGTAAGGAACCATCAGGATTGAGAATCGCATCGTTGTAAAGTCCCATCCGCCCTACAGTAAGAACGTAGAAGAAACTTTGAAACAAGCAAATCACGATTGTTGCGTAACGAGTATATTCGTTAATCTTTTTTCGACCGCTTTCGCCTTCTTTTTGTAATTTTTCGAGAGGTTTCCAAACGGTTGCTAAAAGTTGGAAAATAATTGATGCCGAAATATACGGCATAATACCGAGACCAAAAATCGTTAATTGTTCGAACGATGTCCCAGTAAAAACGGAAATCTGAGCCATCAAAGAGCCAAGACCTTGTTGACCAGCCCAAAAGTCACGCATTTTAGCTATATCAGTAATCGGGAGCGGAATCCACCATCCAATACGATACACCGCTAAAAGACCAAGGGTTAACAAAATCTTCTGACGAAGTTCCGGAATCGACAATATGACACGAATTTTCTGAAACATGGAATTTTATTGAAACAAGAACATAAACAGCAAAGGTTTCTAAACGGGAATAAAGAGGAACGATACTGTTGGAAGTTTCACTCTATTTTTTGAACGTTTACAAATAGGCAATTTTTTGTTCAACATCGCTCATTTCTTAATTTTCTGACCTAAACAATTAGTCTCCAAAATGTGAAACAATCAAAAATTTTCACTGAATAATGTGTGCGATATTTTAGGATTTTGACAGGGCTTTTTTACGTGAACCCATTTTATTTTTGACAACCGGTTTTTTCGGCGGCAACACAATTATTTTTCCGCCAGCGGTTTCGATTTTCTTTTGTGCCGTTGCAGAAAAAGAATGCGCCGAAACATCAATCGGTTTGGTCAATTCGCCGTTACCGAGAATTTTGATTCGGTCAAAAACTTTTTTTACAATACCTCTTTCTTTTAACAATTGCGGCGTAACCGTTTCGCCTTTTTCAAAGAAATTGTCGATCGTGTCCACATTAACACCAATCACAATGTCCGCAAATCCTTTATTATTGAAGCCACGTTTCGGAATACGTCGGACAAGCGGCATTTGACCGCCTTCAAATACTGGATTCATGGACGAACCGGAACGAGAACCTTGACCTTTGTGACCACGTTGACTGGTTTTTCCACGACCAGAACCTGTACCACGTCCGACACGTCGGCGTTTTCGGGAAGCGGTTGCTTTTAAATTAACATCATTTATATTCATAAAGAAACTCCTCGTAGGCGTTCAATTTCCGTTTGAGTTCGTAAATGTAACAACGCATCAATAGTTGCTTTGACCACATTGGTCGGATTCGACGTACCGTAACTTTTAGTCAGAATATCGTGAATACCACAGGCTTCACAAACCGCCCGAACCGCCGCTCCAGCAATTACTCCCGTACCAGGACTCGCCGGAACCAACACAACCCGCGCCGAACCAAAATGTCCGGTAATTTCATGCGGAATTGTTGTTCCATTAAGATGAACCTGTTGCAGTTTTTGGGAACCGTCTTTAACTGCCTTGTCCACCGCCGGAGGAACTTCATTGGCTTTACCATAGCCCCACGCAATCCGACCATTACCATCGCCGACAACAACCATTGCGGCAAAACTAAAACGACGTCCACCTTTCACCACAGCGGCACAACGTTTAATTTTAACTACTTTATCAATAAGACCACCTTGGGTCAATTCTCTTGTCGTAGAACTCATATTTTCGTGCAATAGGTTGTGTGTTATTTGTTTTGTTTTTTGTTACTTGCGGCTTTACCAGCAGAGGCTTTAGCAGCAACTTTATCTGTTTTAGAAACTTTGTTCTTTTTCGGAGCAGATTTGGAAGCGTCCTTGACTTTTTCTTCACCGGCTGCGCCAATGTCAAGACCCGCTTTACGCGCTGCATCCGCTAACGCTTTAATACGACCATGATACTTAAAACCATGCCGATCAAACGCCACTTTAACAATTCCAGCATCAAGAGCTTTTTTAGCAATTGTTTCACCAATTTTTTCGGCAGCAACACAATTACTACCATTACTAATTTCTGTTCTCAATGCTTTATCCCGTGTTCCGGCGGAAACAAGCGTTTTTCCGGCATCATCGTCAATAATCTGTGCGTAAATATTTGTATTACTACGGAACACACAAAGTCGCGGACGATTCGAAAAACGCTTCACCGCGTTGGAGACACGAAACGACCGATTACGCCGTTGTCTGTTAATTTGTTGAAATTTTTTCACAAAACACCTGATCTAAATCTGTTAGTTTAATAAGTTAAACCGAAATCAATTGGGTAAAATAATTGTAATCGAGTCAACATAAAGAGTGATGATGTCCTCTGCTTATTTTTTAGCCGCTGCCTTACTTTCTTTACGCCGAATCACTTCGCCATCGTATTTAATTCCTTTACCGAGATAAGGTTCTGCTTTGCGGATTGACCGAATTTCGGCAGCAAACTGACCGACTAATTGTTTGTCAATTCCCTTAATACTGACATGAACCTGATCAGGACATGTTACCGTCAAACCGTCAGGAATCGGTTTTTGAACTTCGTGAGCAAATCCGGCACGAATTTGTAAAACCTTACCTTGAACCGCAAAAAGGTATCCGGTTCCGAATATTTCAAGTTTCTTTTCGTAACCGGTTGTTACACCAGTTACCATATTTTGAAACAAGGCACGATAAAGTCCATGCATGGCGGCAGCTTCGCGGGAATTGTTGGCTTTTTCAACGCGAATTGCGTTCGCTGTCGCATCCAATTCCACCTTGACGTTCGGACTGAACCATTGCTCCAGCTTTCCAAGCGGACCTTCCACGATCACGTTGGAACCGTCGATTGACGCTTTAACATTGTTCGGAATCACTACCGGTTTTTTTCCAATTCTTGACATATCAATTCAATTTTTTAACCGCAAAAATTAAGTAAAACGAAAATTGTGTGAATAAACATTTATAATAATATAAATGAATTACCAAATCGTACAAATAACTTCTCCGCCAATATTTTTTAATTTGGCTTCCCGATCACTCAAAATTCCACGATTCGTATTGAGAACACGAATTCCTAAACCGTTCAAAACGGGTTTCAGATCGGAAGTCGAAACATAAACACGGCACCCCGGTTTACTGACTCGTTTAATCGTATTGACAATTTTTTCGCCGTTTGCGCCATATTTGAGGTGGACACGGAGTAAGGAAACCGGTTTTGCTTCGATTTCTTCCCAATCCCAAATATAACCTTCACGTTTCAGGACATCGGCAATTCCTTTTTTCTCATTAGAAAGAGGAATATCAACAGCGGCTTTTTCAATTCGAACTGCGTTACGAATACGAGTCAGCATATCGGCAATCGGATCGGTCATCATAGTTTTTTTCTCCTTCTATTACCAACTTGATTTTTTAACACCGGGAATCAAACCTTGATTGGCGAGATTACGGAAACAAATTCGACAAATACCAAACTTCCGAAAAACCGCTCGCGGACGACCACAAAGTTGGCAACGATTTTCCCGACGACTGGAAAATTTCGGTGTACTTTTTGCTTTATTAATTTTTGCTATACTTGCCATAATTATTAAGGAATTAAGGTATAATGAGTTGGGAATTTTAGAAATAAAGAAAGATTATTAGTTGTGTTATTTATTGGCAACTTTTTGATTCTCAATATTTCCAATACAATTTTCCAACGACTATTTTTTACGTTTTGGCGGAGCGTCGGCACGAAATGGCATACCGAAAGCACGAAGCATTTCCCGTGATTCATCATCACTATTGCCACGACTAACGAATGTAATATTCATACCTTGACTCTTTGAATATTTATCAGGGTTTAATTCTGGAAACACAAGGAATTCCGTTAAACCAAGATTGTAATTTCCATGACCGTCAAAACTTTTCGGGTTTAATCCTTGAAAGTCGCGAACTCGCGGCAATACAATGGAAATAAGACGATCCATAAATTCATACATTCTGATACCGCGAAGTGTTACCATACAACCAACATTCATTCCTTCACGGAGTTTGAAATTCGCAATAGATTTTCGTGCTTTGGTAACAACCGGCTTTTGACCTGTAACCTGTGTCAACACATCGGCGGCTTCCTCCATATATTTTTTTTCAGTGAGGTTACTACCGACTCCCATATTCACAACAATTTTCTGAAGTCGTGGCAACGACATAATATTATCGCGTTTCAGACTTTTTTTGAGTGCCGGAATAATTTCTTTCTGATATTTTTCTTGTAAACGAGG
>JAIRTV010000339.1 GCA_031254675.1 Planctomycetaceae bacterium
AATTTCAGAAAGGAAAACAACCACTCGGTTGGTCGGACGCATTGTTTTCTAGTAACGGTATTGAATTAACACTTCACACCGTCGATAAAACACGTTCCGACAATAAACATGTTCGCAAATTCGATTGGTTACGATAATAAACCTCTGGAATTTTCTGCCGTGTTTGTGTTGAGGGGCAGTATTGTTGAAATTTTGCGCGTTTGATTCGAAATGTTTTCGGTGTTGGTGTTGGAGGAAGTGAGAACGATGGATGCGGCGGCGAACATCGCCAGCGAAACGGTTGCCAACACTTTTCTTGAAAACCGATTAGAGCGTATTAGGCATGGATATGGAATTGTAAAATCGTAAAACAAAGGTGGGCAATATTTTGTTGAGACATTGCCCACCTGAGGTTGATCTTTTAACGGAAATTCCGCTGAATAATTATTTTTGCGATTATTTGGGAAATTCAAACACATTGCCGTCATTAACGACACTAATATACAGCAAGATGTTGGTTGATGTTGTCACTTGAAAAGGATGAACGGAACCGTCTCCCATTGCGAAATTGCTGATAGCCGGATGATAACTGCCAAACCCACCGTGATCAGAGACTTGTGAACTGTCCACAAATTCCGAAGGTTTGGCGATTCGCACGCCATAAGGTGTTCCATTAACGCTACATCGCCCTAATGCTCGTGCCGCCCCAATTCGCCAACCACCCGTAACAAGATAACTGATGTCGCCGGACTGATTTTCGGCTTTTCCCACGCGGCTAAGCGGAATATGTTTTTCGCCGATAATTGCTTGATTACTTGTTCCGTCTTGCCACCAAGACATATTGTCACGTGGTTCCCACGTATTGTAATTATCTTCGATTTTCAACATGGCAACTCGGAACGGACCGATTATTTCTTCGAAATCTCTATTTTTTCCGGGACGATTATGCCACCACCATTCGTTATTGGTTGCTTCGTTTTTGGCAGCCATCACAACTGAGTAATCGGAAAGAGGACCGCTACGATTGGAATTGTTACTGACATCCTCGTTTGCGTCTCCCCGATAATAAACCGAAATACCGGAACGCCGCGACGGACATTTCACACTTGAAACACTTCCCCAAGAATTTCGTTCCGGTTCGTCTAAATCATTCCACCAGACATTACCGTAATCGAAATCAAAACCGTAACTTTTTGCTTGGTCATACAGCGCCGTTTGTTCCAAATAAGGGAACAAAAGTACCCAACAGGATGCGTGTTGAGACGCATCACCAGTACCAGTGCCGCTACTGACAATGTTTCCTACCGTTACCGGAACGATACCGTTTTGTGTATCGTGGAAATTGTGAGCGGCAATAACCGTTTGCTTGAGGTGATTGGTACATTGCATCCGTCGCGCCGCTTCTCTCGCGGCTTGGACAGCAGGTAACAATAATGCGATCAACACTCCAATAATCGCAATCACCACAAGAAGTTCCACCAACGTAAATCCCCTACGTGTTTCAAATAAATCGAAATCAAACATTGTATTTCTCCTTGAGTTATTTAGTGATGAAAAATTCATATCCAAAACGCAGGTGATTACATTCGACGATTCGAGTCATCACCTGTGTTGGATTTTCATGTTACATTTTGAAGTTAAAGATTTGTTTGCCGGATTCGGTTACGGTAATCTTCTGTTCCGAAGCCGAACCGAATTTTGGCGGAATAACATCACGATATTCCGATTTGACGGTCATTGGGTCTGCGCCTTCAACACGAGAACCGGGAACTTCTTCCATTGAAGAAATAACAACACTGTACTCTCCCGGCACAAGACCAAAGGCTCCTTTCAATAAATAATGTCCTTTTTTAATGGAGCCGCCGGATCGGGTTTTGAGTTTTTGCGTACCAATCGGTTCGAAACTAATTTGTCCGTCCGTAAGTGGTGTTCCATTAAGTGTTACGGTTCCGTGAACAGGTTTTCTGCCTTGTAAATCAATATTGTTGCAACCAATTGTTATCGAGATTGTTACGAAAACAAGTGTCAACAATAAAAAACTATTCTTCTTCGACATTTTCTTCTCCTCCTTGTGTTGTACTGATTGCGCGCCAAACATTGATACCGATTGTGTTGGTTTTAAACTGAACCGAAGCGTCCGCCATGGCAATGTGAACACCCATGGGATGATAACTTCGTGCCGCTAAAACAATTGCATTGACCGTGGATTGCGTACCGTCGCGGGCATAGGCAGTAAGACCACCGGATTGAAGCGGGAATCGGGTTTTATCGAGTGACGAATCTCCGAAAAAGCTATGCCCGCAATCTCGGTTTGTGGTATTAGGACCGTAATAAGCGGTGTAGAAAGTAGCCGTTCCCCACCAGATATAGCCGCGAAGATCGTTATTAGTACCAACCCAATCGCCTTGAACCGTTTCCGAAAGAAACATGGTATTGGATGTACCATCCGTAATAGAGTTGATTCCGAATGACGGACACCGATAAGTTGCGGCTGCCGTATCCGTCGTATTGCGCCAACGGTTAATCGCAAAAACCGCTTTTTTATTTGTTACGGCATTAGTTCCGGTTCCGAGTTGGTACACCCAACCGGTTCCGTCTGGATTCTGAACAGTACCGGCTGCGACGACCGATTGTGCACCGTCTGGAGGAAAAACACCTGTATTTCCGGCACAAACAACAAAATTGTGTTTGTAATGGTTGTAGTTACCCGGATGATAACTAGAAATGATTTTACCATCGGAAGGGCAACAATATGCGGAAACGCGAAACTCATAGAGCAATTGGTTGTTCGGAGCGTTATTATATTGGTTCGAGAGATTGTATTGATTGTAAATCGCCTGCTGCTCCATGAAGGGAAAAATGAATATTGCCCACGTATTGTGGCAATCACTCAGACCTCCGGGCGGAAATTTCTTGCACGTATCATGATAATTGTGCATGGCAAGAGCAACATTTTTCATGTTACTGGAGCAGGTCATTCGCCTTGCCGCTTCTCGGGCGGCTTGGACAGCTGGTAACAGAAGTGCGATTAACACGCCGATAATCGCAATAACCACAAGAAGTTCGACAAGAGTAAAGCCGAATCGCAAAGAATGTGAAAGAGTTGAGAATTTTGCGGAAAAACGCCGAAAAATCGACCACTTTCCACGTTCCATTCTTAATTTTTTACTCCATCTAGCCCCCGGGCCCGGGTCTGGGGTGGGGGGGCTGTTTGTGG
>JAIRTV010000377.1 GCA_031254675.1 Planctomycetaceae bacterium
GTTACGACGCGGACAAGGTGTTTGGGGGAACAACGAACCAAGATTGGAAATGGTTGCTGTTGTCCAGCACCGATTCTGATCCGTCATCTTAGCGTAACTCCCAAACAGTTGCCGGTAAACCGTCAACCCGTAAATCAACGCCAAACCAAGATTACAATACTTAATATGATTCATTTCCTTATGAATGTTCCGCAAAAAGGAATGGTCATCGCGAATCTGATCAGGTTTTCGGTCTAAAAATACCATGCTCACAATATTGGCGGCAGGCATGAAACCATCATTCGGTGTTCGGAGATTGGTCGGAATAGCAATACGAAACCGACCTGCTTGTCCGGTTATCTTTTCTTGTTGCCGCCAAGCGTTCATCGCAAGAAACAACGACCGCAACAAAAAATCGTTGATTGTAACATTCGACGATTTCGCAATTGTTCGGACTTGTTTTGTTTCATCGTCACTCAATTCCCGACGGAGAATCACCGGATAACCAGCTGGCGGCAAACTCTTTGATAAATCCGGTTTTTGTGTAACCAAAGGAATAATCCGGTTGAAAAGAAATGTTCTCGCTCGCTCCAACCCCCAAATTTGACGCGGTAAATTTCGGAAAAAAGTTCCCAGCGTTTGTCCGTAATTGCCACGATATTGTAAGAGAACAGGATCAACAGGTTGTCTTGACGCTAACATTTCCGAAGTCAAAAAACCTTTTTGTATAGAATATTCGAGCAACAAATCTTCGAGAAATCGTTGCATGCCAACCGCATCGCTGGCAGAATGATGAACTTCAAACCAAAGATCACTGTGTTGATCTTGATGTTCTTCCAAGGTTATTTTCAAAGCGGGTTCGTGTTCCAGATTGATTCCTTCCGCATGGAAAATACCGCGACGAATTTCGATTGTTCCCGCAAACGGTTTCCAACAAAAACGCCCCGATTGCGTTCTCTCCGTAACAGAACAAAGCAACGGATGAACATTCAAAACATTTTGCAACGATTTCGACAAAAGATCAACATCAAACCGTCCACGAAAACATAATTGCATAAAACAACTCATCGGATAAACCGGATGACTGTCCACCAACATATATTCTTCAAACGGTGTCAGAAAATATTGAAAGTCGTTTTTCATTTGTAACTGTTTCATTTTATTATAACAATTCGATAGCGTTTCGATTTTTTTGGGCAAGTATAAAAATTTGTGTCGAAAATACGGTTAGGAAGATTGTTGATGTTATGGTTATAAATTTTTTAACGAATATTCCACAGAAATAGGATCGACATTCTACCGAACAGTTACGATTTTTTACAAAAATTATTTTTTGTGAACTTTGTGAACAATGACTTTTATTTTTTACGTGTTTTATCTATAATGTTTGACTTGATTCTCGGAACATGATTTATGACCGATCTTGTTGTTGTCCAACATGAAACGTATTATAACTGCTTTACAATGAACATCAATTACACACTATTTCGTCGCCGAATTTTCGCGTGGTACGCGAAACATTCTCGATTGCTTCCTTGGCGCAATACCGGAACAACTATTGATCCGTATCGTGTTTGGGTGAGCGAAATCATGCTTCAACAGACGACAACAAAAACGGTTGAAGGTTATTTTGATCGTTTTGTGAAACGATTTCCAACGATTGCGGAACTGGCGGCGGCTTCGATTGACGAAGTGAACCGATATTGGGAAGGACTGGGATATTATCGGCGTTGTGTGCAAATGCATCGGGCGGCGCAAGAAATCGTAACACGATTTGGCGGTGTGTTTCCGAATCGTCGTGAGGATGTTCTGAGTTTACCCGGAATTGGACGTTACACCGCCGGAGCAATTCTTTCCATTGCGTTCGATCAACAGCAACCCATTCTCGAAGCCAACACGATTCGGCTTCATGCCCGATTGTTGGCTCTTCGCGCCGACCCAACCCAAAAAGCGGCAAACGCTTTATTGTGGAATTTTGCCGAAAAAATTTTACCGCGAAAAAATACCGGACGTTTTAATCAAGCCTTGATGGATCTCGGAAATCTTATTTGTACCATTCAAGAACCGCAATGTTTACAATGTCCGGTTGTTCAATTTTGCGAAACAGCAAAACTGGGATTGCAATCGGAAATTCCGTTTCAGAAGACAAAAGAGAAAATCGAATATCGAACTGAAGTTGCTCTTTTGGTACGAAAACAAGGAAAGATTCTGTTGGTTCGTTATCCTGAAGGCGTACGTTGGGCGGGTTTGTGGGATTTTCCAAGAGCCGAAACCAACGCGGAACAACCAAATCATATTGTGACAGATCCAAAACTTCGTGAACGATTGATGTTGATGACCGGACGCCGACTGGAACCGGAAATACTCCTCGAAACAATAAAACATTCCGTAACTCGATTTCGGATTACGTTATTTTTTTTCAAAGGAATAGATCACGGAAAAATTTCATTATTGGAAAACACAGAAAACACAAAACCTTATGAACTTCGATGGGTTACGCCCGCTGAACTTGCTCACATCCCGCTCAACTCCACCGGACGAAAATTAGTACACAATATCAATCAGGAAACTATTTGGTGAAGTAGGTAATGCTCTATTTCAATTGCGTCATCAAAAATAATAGAATCATTGAGAATGACCAACAGACAAATACGTTTACTTTACGTCTAGAACGTATCCGTAACCGCTATAGAGCAAAAGGATAGTAACAATTCCGTGATTTTGTAACTATTCAGTTGTTTTTTCTTTCTATTCTACGAGTTTGGTGATGTGTTGCGTATTTTGCGTTTAAATCTCAACGCAGAATACGCTAAATAACACAGAAAACACGAAAAAAGAGAACAAAAGTTCAGGAAATATTTCACGGGATAAATACTACAAAACAACATCAGGAGCCAATCATACAATAGAAATGAGAATTTGTTTTTCAGATAATTGTCTATTTTGTTCCTAAGAATCAGTTCAAATTTATTATTTATCAGTTGACATTTTTATCTCAATAATTTTATTAAAACACAAAACGAAAAATAAAATTTCGAAATTTATTTTGTTGCATTTTATTCAAGATTTACATTGTCATAATTAAATTCTACTTTACTTTGCAAAATAATTTCATCTAAAATTTCGTTTAAATATCCTTGTTTTACGGTCTCACTAAAACGAGTTAAAAGCAATGGGATATTGATAATTT
>JAIRTV010000401.1 GCA_031254675.1 Planctomycetaceae bacterium
AAAGGTCGCCCACCTGAAAAGAAAGGTTGTTCACCTCAAAGGTAGGTGATGTTTCGCCGAAACATCACGTCGGCGATAGCCGACTTGAATCAGTGTGCGGCAGGGACTCAAATTCCAAACCGCTCGGCAACACAGATTGCCGGCTCAACACAGGGTCAAGTCGGCTATCGCCGACGCGACCTTTCGGCGAAAGGTCGCCCACCTTGTTTGCCGAAAGTTTCGGCAAAAGGTTGACTCTTGTCCTAGGGAGGGGTCAAAGAAAAGGTCTATTGAGATAAACAAAGACAACAATCCAAACGTATTAAACCCAAATCCAGACATATTAGACCCATTCCCCCACTCTTCAAGCATTTCACGAAACTTCATCTCTTTCGTGCTTAATCTTCTTTAACACGAAACAGACAAAAATACACAAAACACACGAAAAATAAAAGAAATAGGCTAATAAAAATAATTTCGCAGAGATAATAATTTGTGAGGAGCCAAGAACAACTCCAACAATCCACAACCCGCCCACAACTCCCCACAAATAATTATTGCCGTTGACAGCAATTCGGCTATTCAAAAATACCCGCCCCAAATTCGGCTTTTTTCTTTCGCACCGCCGTCGTGTTCCTGTTCGCAAGAGAAAAATGAGGAGCATCAGGAACAAAATCACCCGCCCCCTCTTCACCAGAATCATTGTAGTCATCATAAGACGAAACATAACCCGGCAATTTGGACTTTTCCAATTCCTCCTCAAACGCCTTGACAATACACTCCTGAATCGCCTCCCGACACGCCGAATTAATCGGATGCGCAATATCCGCATAAAGTTTATTTCGCCCGGATTCGTCCCGCAACTCCATAATCTCCTCAAACTTGTAACCACACTGATTACAATAGGACGCTTTCAAATGATTCTTACAACGGCACCGCGGACAATGAGCTGTTAGTTTCCGGCTCGGCATCGCCACAAACGGTCCATTCGTCCCGTCAATAATTTTCAAATCGCGTATTACAAAACAATTGTCAAACGTAATGGAACAAAATGCCCTAAGACGTTCGCTAGGCTCTTCCATCAATTTGATACGAACTTCAGTAATTTCCATGACAAGGCTCCTAAAATGGCAGGATGGTTTTGGTTAGTTACTCGTGACAAAAATATGATAATTCCGCGCAACTCGTTGACGAAGCTGGCCGGCAACAAATTTTGCATGACGATCATTTCGGCAAAGTCCATAAAAAGCAGTCCCACTACCACTCATACAAACCGCCAAACAATCAACTCGCTCCAACTCGCTCTTAATCCGATCAAAAGACTCCCAAATAACTCGAGCCGGCTTTTCAAGACGATTGAAAAAACAACGACCAATACGAACAAGATCACCACGTTGGAGTTCGGCAATCAGCTGTTCAGGATATTGAAATTGCCGATCATGACACGGCATACAGTGTTGATACACCGTCGCGGTCGGAAGTCCTTCGTCCGGCTTCAGGATAACAAAATGCAACTTCGGCATCAATCCAAGTAATCGAACCCTTTCCCCACGACCACTACTAAAACTCGCACGTCGATGGAAAAATATCGGACAATCACTCCCAATTTCCGCCGCAATAGCAATCAATTCTTCGTCGGATATTTTCAAACGCCAAATTTGGCGGGCTGCCTGAAGAACCGCCGCCGCATCACTCGAACCACCACCAAGACCCGCCCGACTCGGTATCCGTTTGAATAACCGAATCCTAGCACCACTTACAACTCCCGCACGCTCCTGAAGAAGCTTCATCGCCCGAAATACAAGATTATTCTCGTCATTCGGAATATCCGCAGAACTGTTCGGACAAGAAAAATCAATCTCTTTGTCTTGGGTCGGCTCAAAGATCAACATATCAAAAATTCGGATCGGAACCGCAATAGAAACAATTTCATGAAACCCATCTTCACGTTTTCCATACACCTCGAAAAAAAGATTCAGTTTTGCCGGAGTGTAAACAGTCCAACATGCTTTCGATTTGTAAAGGAACATGATTTCTCCAAGTAATCTTTTTCCGGTTGGGCAGATCACGATTATCGGCTGATTGGGATTCACTAAAACTAAAACCGGTTCCATCTGCTTGAAAATACAACACTGGTTCGTCTGGAACGTTTTGGAATATTCGTCAAAACTTTCAACCCGTCTCCATATCGAACATTCCTATTGTATCCATCACCCTAGTAAAATGTCAAGATAAATTTTTTAGTATTCCATCAGGAATTCGGAATTGTGTGATCCAGAGCGTGCCGCGTGTGAGTTGGAATTTTTAGGTGTTGCGTGCAACCAAACATGTTGGAGCAACCGCTTGCGACGCAAATCACACCACGCAAATCACACTGCGCAAATCACACTGCGTAAATCACCCGCCACACTCTCTCTTGATATTCCTCGCCATTTAAGTATATTTGAACATTAGTTCCTTCAGGGCAAAGGAAAAAAAGTAATTCATAACCATTCAAAGTGTCCACGAACAAAAGTTGTCTAAAAAACAACCACAAAACAATGACAGAAGAACCAACCATCAAATTAACCACAAAACCCGGCGTTTGTGTTCCCTGGGACGAAGCAAAATCCGATTGGGCGGAAATCAAAGGCAATGAAGAACTTGTCCGCCAAGTCTGGGAAGAAAATGATCTCGAAGCTTATTTATTTCTTTGGCAATGTGTTCTTTCGTTTTGATGTTCGCTCCAATCGGGCAAGACAATAGCCGAGAACAACTGGCAAAAACAACAATGTTGTTGACGATTGGGTTGTTGTCCGGCTTTTATTTTTTTGTTCGAGTCTTTTGATTTTGCGGTGAATTGAACGCCTTTTTTGCCGATAGTAAGTAGGTAAACCTCTCCGGTAATTCCTGCTGTTGCAAGGATATGAAAATATAGAGATAAAATGATTCAGTAGTTTTTAACGATTATTGAATTTTTTCCTTAGCACTTAACTATTGGAAATCCATGTTGCGTTCGATGTTCTCTCGAAAACCGGCAAAAAAAACAAGTCGGTCATTACGTTTTGAATCGCTTGAATTTCGGGAATTGCTGAGTCTTTCGGCGGCGGAAATGCCTCAACCCACGTTTGAACCGGCAGAATCGGTTTATGTTAATACGGTGGACAATTCCAGTGTTTCTGACGCCGCCCAACTGTCCGCGTCCGTCAACACCGAACAAAATCAATCGGCAACAACTTTTGCACTGTTAGCGGATACTGTTGTCAATCTCGCGCCGCCAAAATCCGCTCGACCGAATTGCAAGGCAACTCCAACAACATTGGAGATTTATTGGAGTTCCCCTGTCGCCACCAAAACACTGAATGCGTCGGATATTACAGGGTTTGAGATTATAGTCCGCAATTCGAAAACAAAAGAACAAATTGGCAATCCTGTCACGGTGGGAAAGGATGTTCGTTCTTTTTTGGTGGAGGGGTTGGATGTTAAAACTCGCTACGAAATCACGGTAACTTCTTGCGGTGGCGCAGGAACTTCCAACGCCAAAGCAACGCTAAAAATCGCCGCCACAACCGCCGCGTTTCCGGCAATTACAGCAAGAGCATCAGAATTGAAATTAACTTCCGCAGTTCTGACAATTACCGACAAAGATAAAGTAGTTCCGTTTGTTGACGGAAAAACGACCAAAACTTATGTTATTGAGTATGTTGAAAAAACAACGTCAACACCGGATTGGAGCAAGTCAACTTCTTGTACGATTCATCCGGGAGTGCCGATTTCGGACGCAAAAAAAGGCACGGTTGCGGTCAAGATTGAGAATTTGAAACCAGGTGTCCAGTATTTTTTCCGTGTTCAAACTTCTTACACGGATGGCGTGACGGTGGAAAAGGAAATTTCGATTGATGGACGTCATTCCACACTCAAAACCGCCGCCCTGCCAACAACAAGTATTTCAAAAACGTTTTTTTC
>JAIRTV010000410.1 GCA_031254675.1 Planctomycetaceae bacterium
TCTGTTGACGATATCATCTGGAAAGTGTGGAAGAAGTTCCTTCTCAATATTAACAATCATTTCCGTTTTTGGTTTAAATTCACGATGATAATCAAGAAGTTGCTCTAACATGTTGCGAAAAAGTTATGGGGACTTGCGTCTGATATTCGTGAGCTGGTAAAATATTCGTCAAAAGTATTCACTCAAACCGACTGCTAATTTTTAAACACGAAATACATTAACTTTCACGAAATGCACGAAAAATTACATAAAATAACTTTCGTGTAATTTTGTATCTTTTTTCAGAAGAAATGACAACTCCGCAACTTTTGAGCAACTGGTTACAGGTTCACTTGTAACTAATTCCAGAATTGTATTTTTTTATTTTTGAATTTGATAAACACAATTTGAAGATTATTTCACATGACAAAAAAATCATTATTTATTATCAACACAATAATTTTATTAACATTGATAAATTTTAATATAAATATATTAAAAAGTCAAACAATGGACATTTTGCCTTCTCATTTCGATATCAGTACGATAAAAAAGCAAATTGATGAGGTCGGTTTTCCAAAAGAGATTATTGACAATCCTTTTGATCGTATGTTGGAAACTTGCAAGGCGATGTTCTCTTCCGATGGTTTAAATCTTGCGGCAATTACTGCTTTATCTACTGTTCCCGACAATTATTTAGACTTTGCCTTACCTGTATATCTTGACAAAAATAATGTAATAACATCGTCATTTTTTGTTGAAGTTTATTTTACTTTTTCCATGTCTTCCGAATATTCTAAAACCAAAGACAAGACGGAAAAAGAAGATAACAATCCTATTACATTTTTGTCTTACGTTGTGATTAAAAAAGAAGCAATCGGAACGATAGAATCACGACCGAATAGGATGAATTTGTGTATTGTTTCTTTTGCTTTATCCGAAGATGGTCATATCTTGTCGTACGATGAAAGTTACACAGGAGGCGGAGGTGATGTTTCGCCGAAACATCACGTCGGCGATAGCCGACTCGACCCTGTTTTCGGATGGCAATTTGTGTTGCCAAACGGTTTGGAATCCAATTGCCAGCCGGACACAGAGGCAAGTCGGTTATCGCCGACGCGACCTTTCGGCGAAAGGTCGCCCACCTAAAAAGAAGATTGCCCACCCGAAAAGAAAGGTTAGCACCTGAAAAGAAAGATTGACTCCTGTCTTAGGAAAAGGTTAGAGAAAAGGTCTAATATTTGATTTTTGTAATGAATTTTTCAAAACATTGTTAATAATATTCAGTTCTTTTTCAACAAAGGCGTCGAATGTAAACTCTTGCAATGTCCATTCCAACGCCGCACGACCATGTTGTTCGATCAATGTCGGCGAATGAAGATAAATTTCGATTTTTTCCCTAAGACTTGTCGAATCATACGGTTCGCAGAAAAAACCGGTTTCATTTTCGCGGAGATAACCGTCAATCCCAAGACAACGTGTTACAATAGTTGGCTTGCCCAACCCGTATCCCTCCAACACCACAACTTGTCCCGTTGACCGTTGCCGAATTTGAAGCGGAACAATCGTAAACGCCGCCTGTTCAAGAAGATCAAGATATTTTTGATGCGATATATCACAGTATAATTCAACATTGTTCGGAATCGCCAAACCATCAACATTTTGGAGATCGGCAACAACAACAAATCGAGCGTCCAAATTTCGTACAGCATCAAAAAAAGTACGATAATCACGCTCCGAACGTCCGGCAGCAAATCCGTAACTCCCAACAGGAGTCCAATGCGGTTGCAGAATATTTGTGTGAAACAAAAGCGTATGAAACCGCTCAATCGGAAGATTCAAATATTCCGCCCAAAGTTTTCGTTCCGGCTCCGTGTAAACAATAAATGCGTTTGTGGTTGCGAACACAATACGCCGCAGAAACCGTTTGAATCGCCACACCAAACTTTTAGGATTCGGCTCCGGCAGAAAATTTTCACCGGCAATTTGCGGAACACGATTTTTCGGCAACGAAAAAAAACGATTGCAAAAAGCGTACCAGAAATTGACACCGCCGCCGCTCGTACAAATAATATCGGCTTTTTTTCGTTGCAAAAACAATCGCCGAACAGTTTCTTTGAGCGTATTAACTCCGTTTTTCCGTTCTTCATCGGAAAAAACGTTGGTACTCGCCTCCAACCATCGCGGTGATTGCCACATACTTCCTGCGGTAAGAATGACCGGCTTATTTTCGGAACATTGCATTGTTTGATTTTTTTGTTACAATCAATTCTCGCTTCGGAACGGCAAAAAAAGAAAAAGAAGAGTAAAAGTCAAATCTGTAACAACATGAGACTATGTTACAAAAAGATAATTACGAAAAATATTCACAGATTATACTTTTACTCTATTATATTTATCACTGATTTATTACTGATTCATTTTATCTTTCCACAGCTTCAAATGAACGATTCGATTTCGAGCAAATTGCACATTCTTTCGATAAGTTTTTCCGTTTCGAACGGTTTTTGGAGGAAATCGTTTGCTCCAGCCATTCTGAGTTCGAATATTTTGTCTTCTTCGACCAGACCGCTAATACAAATGATTTTCACTTCTTCCAAAGAATCATCGCTCCGAACCCGAACACAAACTTCCTTACCGTTGATGTCAGGAAGCATCACGTCCAAAACAATCAAGTCAGGACGATATTCTTTAACCATCATTCCAGCATCAAAACCGTTGTTGGCTGATTTCGTTTCAAAACGTCCGTCACGTTCCAAGACATCACAAATCAGTTCAACAAGTTCCCGATCATCATCCACAACCAAAATTTTTCGTTTACCACTTTCCAACGCATCCGTCGGAATACCATTGTCGCGCATAAACGCAAAAAGTTGCTCGCGCGGGATTCGACGAAACCGACTGCCCGGAACTCGAAAACCTTTGAGCTGACCGGAGTCGAAGCATCGAATAATCGTTTGTTGACTGACTTTACAAATTTTGGCGGCTTCGCCGGTTGTGAAAACAGTTTTCATTGACATAAAATTCTACAGTCCTTTTTTTAAGAAAAATTTACTTAACTTTACCAAAATAACTAAAATATTTTGGACTCCGCGTTTTATGGAAACTAACTCAATGCTCCTGTCTGCTGCAAGTTTCCAATTCACAATGTATGACGTATTCCGTAAAAACCACCAAACCTTCCGGTTTTTCCAATTCTTCCGAAATTGCCAACAACGCTAATTATAACTATCTTTCCATGTGTGTCAACACGAATTTGAAAATTGTAATTCTTTGCAATCAAAGGAGTTATCAAAAAAACGGATTCAAAGTAAAAAAAATTATGAAAAAAAATTTCTCCGCTATTCGTCGATTGGCAGTTAATTTCGACAACTAAAGCAGACATTTTCTTTCAACTCTCTCTAACACAAAGTATTTGATTTTAATGCTTATTTTTACGATTCTTTTCTCAACGAATAAATTGAACACAGAAGACATGGAAAACACAGAAAAATAAATTGAACACAGAAAACACGGAAAAATGAAAAAATTCCGTGTTCAAATGAAATGATCAGTTTCTTTGAACACGGAATAAGATTTGTCGTGAGGTAATATGGTTTTATTTGGGAGAATTTTCTTGCTTCTAAGTTGTTGTCTGAATTTGTTTAATGTTGAGCGATTACGTAGGGCGAACGTTTGGGACGGACAACGAAACGGTTTGCCTGTTCGTCGTTGAAGGCGGTTTTTTCGGGATCCCATTTTAGCGGGCGGTTAAGTTTATAAGTAATATTGGCAAGTTGGCACGCTGTTGCGGTTGCGGCACCGTAAAAGAGGTCTTGGAATGGTCGAAGCCGATTGCGAACACAATACGCAAAATCATCTTGAAGTCTTCCCGCACCACCGCTATAACGCCGAACTTCAACCGCACACAACGGTTTAATTTTGTCACGGTCTTGCTGATGCCGAAATTCTCGCTCAGAACCAATTAACGTAATATCGTGTCCACCCTTCACGTGATGAATTTTAATACCGCCGGGATAAATCCACGTGAGATAATCTTCGGGATTCGCTTCACATTTGGGCGGAAGTATTTCAATCGGTTCGAGATGATCAATCCCAAGTACATACAAAACACCACCGAGTTTGTGCGCTCCCCAGTCAGCAAGAAAACCGTTCCCATAATCCCAAAACCGCCGCCAACCTCCACCATAACTTCCACTGCAACGATCCGCATTAAACGGAGTCCAAGGAGCCGGTCCCAGCCAACGATCCCAATCAAAACCCGCTGGAATTTCCTGTTCGGGAAGATAACAATCTTGCGGCGGACCACCAACTTGCAGAAACGCTTCTTTCACCTCACCAAGCGCCCCACTTTGAACAATCGGCGCCATGTAACCATAATCTTCCATCACCCGTTGCGAACCACTCGAACAAACCCGATTATATTTTCGCGCCGCCGCCACAATTTGACGACTCTCAATCGGACAAAGTGTTAACGGTTTTTCGCAAAAAACATCTTTTCCGGCTTGACAGGCTTCGACGGTGATTTTCGTGTGCCAATGATCCGGTGTGGCAACCGCAACCACATCAATATCCGCACGATCCAAAATATCCTCGTAACGACTATAAATTTTACAATCGGAATTGCCGTAAACGGAATCAACACGATTTTTTCCGGCGTCTGCATGTTTTTCGTAACAGTCGCATACGGAAATAACCCGAAAATTTTTCCGATCACCGAGAAATCCGCCAATAATCTCACTACCGCGATTTCCGTAACCAATCAACGCCATAACAAGTTGTTCGCTTGGCGGGATCACTCCTTCCCTGCCCAAAACCGAAGAAGGAACAACAAAAGGTGAAACAACCGTAGTTGCCGCAACAGCCGCTGCGGACTTCAGAAAATCACGACGATTCAAGTTAGAACTTGGAAAAAACATAATAATCTCCATTCAAAATTTTATTGTAACCACAACGAAACCGCAACTTGTTCAGAAAACGGTTCATTCAACAATTCAAACAACAAAAACTATTATAACAAAAACAAACCGGTCACGTCTAGATGGTTTTAGTAATTAGTCAAAAATTTTTTCCTAATTATTTCCTATTTTGGTCGAATGTTTACGAATTAGTTTTGCACTTAGCGTGATATTGATGTGGTTAAAAAAACAACAAAACAGGTTATTGACAAACTCGTCGGAAATTGTAATAGTATTGCAATAGTAATGGATATCAAGTCCACACGAAGTATTTTTTGAGACAAACTCGCCACAAAAAGTCTAAAAGTAACTGATCTCATGCTTCATGTCAATATCAAAATAAAAAACACTTCGTTTTTTTAAAAAACTCCATTCCGAACGTTAAAGATTGAAAAATTGTATTTATTGTATTTGTTGATGTCATTCCATTGTTGATAAAATAAATATTTCCAAACTGTATTTCACATATTTTTTCGTACAATTTTCAATTTACTATCATTTTGTTTTAAGGAGTATTCGTTATGTATTTTTATTGTTTAAGATTTGCATTGGTTTTGGCTATGTGCTTTATTCATGTTATATCTTTATATGCTCAACAGAATAACAACCGTATTTACACTTACACAGAGGAAAATAACGGTCCACCTCTTTTTGACGGTGTACCATTACCGCTACAAACAGTACATGTTGTACCGCCTGTGGTTAAAACATTGAAATCGGTATCGAAACAATCCGCAGTAACGTTAAATAATGATACTTTTATATTTATTGATCCCCAAAAACCGACGGTTAAAACTCCAGTAACATTAAACAAGGAGGTATTTACAGTAACTATTGGACCTTCGTCCGATGATGGAATTATATTGCTTGCGATTCACGAATTTAATAAAACATTTTATAGTGTTCAGATAAAAGAGGACAATTCAAAACGCGGTGTTTGGCTTTCTAAATTACCAGAGGGTTTTCATCGTAAATTTTATCTTTTTTCGTACAAACCTAATGAAAATTATTTAGCGTGGATTACAAATAATGCTGTTTTTTTTAAGGAAATAACTAACAGCGAAGATAGGCGTCAATTATTAGAAACAACAATACAATTAAGCAACGATCCAGGTGTTTACATGATTCCTATAAAATATATGACAGATGGTATCTTTCATATTGCACATATTGATGATGA
>JAIRTV010000423.1 GCA_031254675.1 Planctomycetaceae bacterium
ATTGGGTGGGATCAAAAAAAAGTTTTATTCTTATCGGATGAGGGAAAACAAAGACGTCTTGACCCACATCAATTTTCCGATAAAGACGGAAAGTTATTGAGAAATTATTTGAATGCGCATTACGATAGAGATACCAAAAGAATGAGGTCTTTTGTAATAGAACCAAGGTGATTTTTAGGGTACTCTACCCCAATTTTTAGTAGTTTATATTGATAGACGGAATACACTTAAAAGGTTTGGAAATTAAATTTGGACGCCCCAATCGACAATAAAATTGTCCGGTCGATAGGCTTTAATTCGAGATGATTTTAACCCTTTGCGTCTGTAGCTGCCCTGGTTTCTAGCAGTTTATAGACTTTTCTCACCCGCTGACTTCGTCGAAAGTCTATAGACTTGATTCAATTCCGCGTGTCAACCCATGTCTGTAACTACCTTAATTTTTGGCGGTCTATAGACCTCAGAATTGATATTTTTCGGTGTAAGTCTATAACTACCCTTATTTTTGTCTATAACTGCCCTGATTCTTAGTTTATAGACATCAATACGGCTTTTCATAAAAAATCCAAAAAAAGGCAGTCAGCAAACCCGTTACCATTAAAGGCGAATAGACTGGTTGCTCATTCGCGTTCCCGTTAGGAACATTGTTTTATTTTTTGAATTTTTATTAAAACGCCAATTAAAACACAAACACACCAAAAGTCAACCCCCCCCAAAAAAACGAAATCGAAAAATTTAATTCAATTTTCCTTTTCTATCGTTTTCGAGCAAAATGGAGATACCGGTCTCTACAGTACCAAATTGTGCCTGTTTTGTAATGTTAAGTGAGAGAAAATATCTAATGACTTTTGAATTTCTACTGTTGTGTTTTTTTATTGACATACACCGATGCCAACACGCCAACCGTCATCACCGCAACAATCACTCCAAGCGAAACCCAAGTCATCGCGTCTTCAATATGAAAATGATGAATCACATCAATACAAAGCAATTTCACCCCAACATACGCCAAAATTACCGACAAACTCACTTGTAAATACCGGAATTTAGCAATCATTGCCGCCATAACAAAATAAAGCGACCGCAAACCAAGAATCGCAAAAACATTCGAAGTAAACACAAGAAACGGGTCTTGTGTGATGGCAAAAATTGCCGGAATTGAATCAATAGCGAAAATCAAGTCGTTGCTCTCAACCACCAGCAAAACCAACAACATCGGAGTACAAGCCCACACATAACCCGAAACCCCCAACTCTTTGTCCAATTGATTCGATTCTCGCAATTCCTTTTCTTTCGGAATTTTAACAAAAAAATGTTCGGCGTGATAATCCGAAGTAATACGGAAAAAACGTTGTGTTAATTTGACCAGCGGATTCTTTTCGGGATGAACTTCTTCTTCCTTGTGAAAAAGCATCTTGACCGCCGTAACAAGAAGCAACGCCCCAAAAATGTAAAGAATCCAATCAAACATCTGAATCAATGCCACGCCCAACAGAATCATAACACCACGCAACAGCAATGCCCCGAAAATACCCCAGAACAAAACACGATGTTGGTAAAGACGCGGAACTCCAAAAAAGGAAAATACCATTCCAATAACAAAAATATTGTCCAAACTAAGCGACTTCTCAATAAGATAACCAGTAAAAAACATTTTTGCCGCTTCCGCTCCGTTAAGCATGCTTCCATTGACCATTGTTCCATCAAGAGCGGTTTGTCCACAACCAATCCCAAAAAGATGATTTTCATACAGAAAATAAATTCCGACATTGAAAATCAATGCCAACACAATCCAGAGACTTGTCCAACCCAATGATTCCCGAATACCCGGAACATGCGCTTTGCGATGGAACACGCCCAAGTCAAGCAGCAACAAAAAAATCACCAACCCAATAAAACCAACCCAAAGCCAAAAAATATTCATATCAAAAAAACAATACAAGAAAAAAACAATAATTGACCAATAACAAAAAAACTATTTCACGATCTGAATCTGTCGATCTTTCAATTTCAGATCGCTTTGTTTCATGTGAAACATTTTGATATTTTTACCGAGAAAATCATCCGACCAAATGTTGCCCTCAATCAGAACATCACGGCAACCGTCAAGCCAAAATGTTGCCTGACGCACAGCAAACGGTTCGTAAGTTGTTGTTCGTGATAATTGGTTGTTCGCAAAAATCAAATTCCGAACCGAACGCGCAAAAAGAATCGGATAATCAAACGACTTAAAGATATTGTTTTCGATTCGGATATTCCTGTGATACGCTTCGGTGTTGTCTGTTTGCGGTTGGAACGACGGATGAACCGTAATCACCGCATGCCCCCAATCTCCCGAAAAACCGGAACTAAAACAATCCTCAAAAATATTATCGCGAATCGTTAAATCGTTGACCGCTCCCGATTCGTACCAATAACTCACATCGCCCTCAATCAGAATTGCCGTGCCAGCCGAACGAAAATAATTGCCCTCAACCACCGCCCGTTTCGGTGTGGTGATCAACAATCCACGCGCTCGATGTTTCTTCAAAATATGGCAACCACGAACTTCCAATTCCGCTGTCCATGTTTTATTTTCCAAAGCATCTTTTTCCTTGAGCGTGTCGGGAATTTTTTGCGCGAACACAATATGTTTCGCAATCAGTTTTGAGTTGTCGCGAATTTCTTTGATCTCTTTAATTGTTCCCGTTTCACCGCGTTGAACTGTTTCACCATTGATAAACCAAACTTCGTCGCCAACATCCAAAACATACGAGGCTCCAGTCTTTCCCGTTACTCCAACTTCAACCGTGTAATCGTCAACACGTTTTTGAACCACGACATTCATTCCGTGCAAATTCAGAAAATCATCGCCCATACCGGCTTGCGTACTGTTTTCGATTTTGACCAAACCTTTGCACGTATTCAAATGATAACCATCTGCAATAATACTAAACACCCGATTTTTCTTCTCGTTTGTTTTGTAATCAACCTTGCGAAGCGTAATATTTTCCGTTTTGAACGCAACAACACCATGACTCAACGCATGGTAAACATCAATATTTTCCAAAACGACATCTTTACTGCGTTCCAAATTAAACGCAACCTGAATATAACGTCCCAACCAAAGAGCAATCAATGTTCCCGATTCCGGTTTGATTTTTGGTTTCCCGTGAAACCTTACGGTGCTGGTGTTGGTATTGTTGTCGAGTTGCTCGGCTTTGGTGTTGAACAAATCATTGTTGCCAAGCGCATTGTCGCGCGTTCGGTAAACAAGTTCCTTAGTTGTTTTGTCAAAAAGAAGCGTGTACCCTTCAACCTGACGACGCCAATTTTCGCCCAAAAAGAATAACTTGCCGTCTGTAATTTCAAACGGATATTCCTTTGTATCAAATTTGATATCAACCCAATCATTTTGCGTGTCAACAATTGTTCCTTGTGCGATGAGCGGTTTCTCCCAATCAACACTGAAATTCCGAACCGTAACATTTTCAGAATGAGAAATCCGGCAAACACCCATAATTCCATGAAAAATAAATTCGCTGCCCTGTCCGTCAATCACCAGATTTTTCTGATTCGCAACCGTCATGCCAAACCGGTGTTGTCCTGATGTCGGATAAAAATCGTATCGACCTTGCGGAAAAACAAGAATCGCCGACTCTTTATTCTTGCAGGCTTCCAATGCCTTTTGAACGGCAAGAACACAATCGGTTTTATTATTTGGTGTTGCGCCAAAATCGGTTACTAAAATTTTCTCCGGTTCCGCCGCGCAGAGAATACAAACACCGGCAACAAAAACAATAAGAAACACTGTCAAGAAAAAAAATCGGTTCATGGTTGTTGTCATCGAAAAAATCAAAAAAAATTGTTGAAAAATAAACGTTGGCGCTAGCCGACTCGACCCTTGTATGTTTATATTGATTGAGTAATTTGTTTTCGTGTTCCCATTCCTGCGCAAACAGAAAATGACTATAATGTGAAATGACTATAACATACAAAATCAGGTTGTACAAGTCTCGATGTAACGGTCTATTTTATTTTTTACCATCGAAAACATAAAAAACTTAAGAATTTTTTCATGATATTAAATATTAACGGTGCCAATAGCGAACCGTCAACACAATCAGAAATGTCCGCTTCAAAGTGTTGGGTTTCTTGGAATGGTTTTGATGTGTTTCTCTTGTTTTTTCTCTGGCTTATTTTGTTGAGCGGAAGTGTTCAAATGATGTTGCACGTTTTTTCAGAGCAAACCGATTCGCTCAATATTCCGGCGCAAGCGAAAACAACAACACATCATCCGCTTTCCCAACTTCTAGAACAAGGAAAAAATTCGCCTATTATTTTATTTGTTGCTTTTTTCTGTGGCGTGATTACTGCTCCTTTGACCGAAGAATTTTTGTTCCGGCTTCTTTTTCAGGGTTGGCTGGAAAAAAAATCAAACGATTGGAGGTTTGGCGTTTCTTTGTCGGAATATTTTCCGTTTCGTTTTTTGTTCTTGCCGGGATTTTTTTCTATTGTTGTTGTTTCTGTTCTTTTTGCCTTGGCGCACGGCGGAAAACGGATCGAACAACCGGTTGATGTTCAGTTTTACTCCATGATCGGAGTGGGAATGACGAATGTGTTCGTGTTTTGTTTTGGAATGTTTTATCTGACAGTTATTCGCGGCACAACTGTTCAAGAACTCGGATTCCAAACAAACCGGATTGGGAAAGATGTATTTCTTGCTGCGGGAATTTTTGTGCTGTCTGCTCCGTTGATTTTTTTCTTGCACTGGTTGTTGCAAAATAATTTTCCTAATCGTGTTACCGATCCGGTGCCGCTCTTTATCTTTTCCATCATTCTCGGCAGTTTGTATTACCGAACCGGTCGTCTATTTCCCTGTATTCTACTCCATGCTTTTCTGAATAGTTTTAGTTTTGCGGTTCTTGTGAGTAGTTAAGAGATGTATGGTTTGGGGTGCGTGGTTGGGGAGCATGAGATTGGCAACGCATTTTTTTTGTTCGATGCGATTCGCAAACCACAACTTATTCATCTTGAACATTTGGTTCCGTTTTCATATAATTGCATTCCAACTATTTGAGATCAACATTATTCTGTATTTCATTTCCGTCAACAATTTTCTGTCAACAATTTAACTCTTTATTTTCAATTACTTCCCATGACAAGTGTTCGATTTTGTTTTTCGTCTGTGTTTTCGTTTATGTTATTGTTTTTCATCCTTTTTGCGATTTTGGGTTTGTCTGGCTTCGCTCAAGAATTGGAATCTTCGCAAAAGCGTTGGCTTTTTTCTTATTTCACTCAAAACGGCGAAGACGGTCTCCATTTGGCGTGGAGTGCGGACGGGCAAACCTGGAAACCACTCAAAGACGGAAAATCTTTTTTGCCTCCGCCCGAAAATGTCAGCAAACTTATTCGCGATCCTTCAATTGTGCAAGCTCCAGACGGAATGTTTCATTTAGTTTGGACAGGTTCGTGGAACGGCAAAAATATTGGTTACGCGACCTCAAAAGATTTGATCGAATGGACGGATATTCGTTCAATCCCCGTGATGGAATACGAACCGACCACACGAAATACTTGGGCGCCGGAATTGTTTTACGATAAACCGTCGCAAACATTTTATATTATCTGGTCATCGACCGTTCCCGAAAAATTTCCTGAAACAGCCGCTTCCAGCGAAACCAATTACAATCACCGAATGTATTACACCACAACAAAAGATTTCAAAAGTTTTGCCGAAACAAAATTGTATTGGAATCCGAATCACAATGTGATTGATGGTTTTCTTGCTCAAGAGGGTGAGCGTTATCTGTTGTTCTACAAAGACGAAACACTCAAACCGGAAGCCAAAAAGGATATTTTACTTGCGATTGGTTCAACACCGGTGGGACCGTTTGAAGTTCAAGGTGTTATTTCGCACACGAATTGGGTTGAGGGACCTGCCGCTCTGAAAATCGGTAACGAATTGTTTGTCTATTACGATTGTTACACCAAACAACATTTTGGTGCTGTTAAATCAAAAGATTTGAAAACTTGGGAAAATATAACCAACAAACTCTGCTTTCCGGTTCACACAAGACATGGAACCGCTTTCGAAATTGATTCGGAAATACTACAAAAATTGCTCGACGTCCGACCGTAACAAATTAAGAGTATGACCAAAATCAATCAAGAACATTAGAAAATCGCGATGTCCAACCCCCGAAAATTACCAATCGGAATTCAAGATTTTGAAAAACTTCGTACCGATGATTATTTGTACGTGGATAAAACGCAATATTTGTTCACGTTAGTTCAAATGAGTGTACCACACTTTTTGAGTCGCCCCCGCCGTTTCGGTAAAAGTCTTTTTCTGTCCACGCTCAAAGCCTATTTTCTCGGCAAAAAAGAACTCTTTCACGATTTAGCAATTGCCGAATTAGAAAACGATTGGTTAGAATATCCCGTCTTTTATATTGATCTCAATAAAGCTGACTATCACGATAAGCAAACGCTTATTGATGTGATTGATGAAATTTTGAAACAGTATGAATCCGAATGGAATGTGACGAATATTGCCGCACGATTATCATTACGCTTTGACAATCTAATAAAAAACGCCAACAAAAAATCAGGGCGTAAAGTTGTTGTTCTGATTGACGAGTACGATAAACCGTTGGTCAATACATTGGATAATGCAGAGCTTAACGAATCAATGCGTGAGATATTAAAAGGTTTTTATGGAATTTTGAAAAGTGCGGATGCTTATTTGCGTTTTGTTTTTCTCACAGGAGTTACCAAGTTTTCCAAAATTAGTGTTTTTAGCGATTTGAATAACTTGATGGATATTAGTTTTGACAGTGCCTTTTCTGGAATTTGCGGAATCTCCGAAACAGAATTAACTCATTGCTTCAAACCGGAAATCAAAAAATTAGCGGAACGGAATCAATTATCTTACGACGAAACGCTGACGAAATTGAAAAAACATTACGATGGTTATCGTTTCGCGAAAATAAGCGAAGAAATGTACAATCCGTTTAGTATTCTGAACACTTTTTTCAGTAAGGATTTCAACGATTATTGGTTCGCCACCGGCACGCCGACATTTTTAGCAAAAATGCTCAAAGACGGTGATTTTGAAATTCCTGATTTGGAAAATAATATTCATGCGTCGATTGCGGATATTACGAATTACAAAGTTGGTTCGACGAATCCGTTTCCGATTCTTTATCAAAGTGGTTATTTGACGATCAAGGATTATGATTCGGAATTTGACGAACTCATTTTGGGATTCCCGAACGAAGAAGTGAAATATGGTTTTTTGCGTGAATTGTTGCCGGTGTACGCTCCGCATTATGCGGTTCATCAGAAATTTTCGGCGGTCTCTTTTATTAAAACGCTTCGCACGGGCGACATAGACGGTTTTATGAATAATTTGCGTGCGTTTTATTCTGGTATTCCTTACGATCTTATCAACAAGGAATGGAAAAACGAACGTTATTATCAATTTATCTT
>JAIRTV010000207.1 GCA_031254675.1 Planctomycetaceae bacterium
AAAAGCGGAAACCCAAAAAACGGACAATATTTTACCGAACGATAACCTATCTTGTTTATACTTTGAACAGAATAAAAAAATTCCGTGTCTTCTGTGTGTTCCGTGTTAAAATAAAATTGTCACCAAAATAAGCATTAAAGTGAAATACCTTGAGTTTGACTTTTAACGAAAATTTCACCGAAATTAATTACCAAAAAATTTTAAAAAAGTAAAAAATCACACTTGACATTTATCTTCATTCTCTATAAACTCTAAATCTTAGATAAAGCGTTTCGCGTTTATTTTGTCGTATTTCGACTAGCGTTTCGCGATCAATTTTGTAAAACCTTAGAAAATAAGGAGAATGACAATGGAAAATTTAGTCAAATGTGTGGTCGGTTTTTTCGCAATATTTTTTGCGAAAAGCCAAATGTTAAACTTGGTAAATTACGTAAAGCAGGGGGGGGGGGGCTATATGGAGTGGAGAGTTGAGAATGGATAGTGGAGAGTGGTCGGTTTTTCGACGCTATTCCAAAAAATTCTTATCTCTTTCACCTTCTTTGCGATTCGGCTTTACGTTGGTCGAACTTCTTGTGGTCATTGCGATTATTGGAGTTTTAATCGCACTTCTGTTGCCGGCGGTTCAGATGGCACGCGAAGCCGCGCGGAGGATGCAATGCACCAACAATCTCAAACAGCTTGGGTTAGGTTGCCATAACCGACACGATGTTCACGGTTATTTCCCTTCGTCGAATCGCCATTATGAACTCTGTTACGAATTGGCAAAAAAATACAAAGGCGTTTGGCCTTCCACCGAAACACTTGGACAGCGTAATATGATTGGTTACGCTCCGTTCCTGCTTCCCTTTATCGAACAAACCTCTCTTTGGGAAGACTTTTGGAAACGCGCTGACAGTGCTTGTTGCCCAGCCGCTCCTTCATCTCCCAAAGTTTTTTACCAACCAAACGAAACAGGAATAGCTCTGTGGCGGGCAAGAATCAATACGCTAATTTGTCCGTCAAGCCCTGATTCCGTATCAAACACCAATTCTCAAACAGGTCCGCTTTCGTATCGTTGTTGCCGTGGCGATGTTTTGCAACGTTATGATAATCCCAATGGACGTGGTGTTTTTGATACCGGATATTGGACAAGCGGATCAACTGTTTATATTCGTCGTGTTACAGTTAAAGATATTGTTGATGGAACCAGCAATACAATATTGTTAAGTGAAGGGGTTAATGGTCCGGCAAACGGTTCCCCAACCGGCAAAATCAAAGGTTCTGCCGTAACAGGTTCCGGACTTGCCAGTTTGGGAGGTAGTGTTCCGATTGTTAATCCGCAAGATTGCTTGAGTACACGCGGTTCCGGCGGAGAATATGCATTGAGTTCTTCTATCACGCTTGCCTCGACACTTTTGGGGCGTCAATGGGGAGGAGCAGAATCCATCCAGTCGCAATTCTTTACCATTTTACCGCCGAACTCACCTAGTTGTATGGTTTCCGGTACTTCTCAAGCAACTCTTCTTTCCGCTTCCAGTATGCACTCCGGCGGTGTGAATGTTGCAATGGCAGATGCTTCTGTCCGATTTGTTTCGGAAACAATTGATGCGAAAGGCTTCGATCTTTCTTCGATTACGGATGTCAACAATTACCGTCAGTTTACTGTTGGTGCTTCACTGCACGGTATCTGGGGTTCGCTTGGTTCCTGTTACGGCGGTGAATCAGTGTCTGCTCCATAAGCGTATTGTGTTTCTCTTGACGATTTCAATAAACCGAAAATAAAACCTTACCCAAATTTTCGGTTAAAAAAACTTTTAGTAATTTCGTTTATTTTGTACACAAAATTTTTCATAAAGGAATAAAACAATGCAAAACATTTTTTCCAGCATTTTGTTTAATAAAACAACAGCAACTCGGTTTGGTTTTACTCTTGTTGAGTTGTTAGTTGTCGTTGCGATTATCGGTTTGTTAATCGCTCTTCTGTTGCCAGCAGTTCAGATGGCGCGTGAGGCGGCGCGAAGAATGCAATGTACCAACCATCTCAAGCAAATGGCAATTGCTTGTCACAACCGACACGATGTTTATGGGTTCTTTCCGTCGTCCAGCCGACATTATGAACTCTGTTACGAATTGGCAAACAAATACAAAGGCGTTTGGCCTTCCACCGAAGCACTTGGACAGCGTAATATGGTTGGTTACGCTCCGTTCCTGCTTCCCTTTATTGAACAAGCGGCACTTTGGCAAGATTTCTGGAACATGATGGACAGTGCCTGTTGTCCCGCCGCTCCTTTATCTCCCAAAGTTTTTTACCAACCAAACGAAACAGGAATAGCTTTGTGGCGGGCAAGAATCAGCACGTTTATGTGTCCTTCCATGCCGGACTTGGACTCGTCGCTTGACAGTCATACCGGTCCGCTTTCCTATCATTGTTGTCGCGGTGATGTTATGCAACGTTACGACACTCCTAACGGACGCGGTGTTTTTGATACAGGTTATGGAAATCCAGTACGCCGTGTTTCTATTGCTGATATTACCGACGGAACAAGTAATACGATAATGTTCAGTGAAGTGGTCAACGGTCCGGCTGTCGGATCACCCAAAGGTTTGATTCGCGGTTCTGGTGTTTCCGGTTTAACCAATCTCGGCGGTAGTCCCGCAATATCAAATCCACAGGATTGTTTGAGTACACGCGGTACCAATGGAGGTTATGATCTCACATCATCCATTACTCTTGATACTTCAAATCGTTTTGGAAGAGTTTGGGGAGGACCACAAATTTTCAATTCACAATTTTTTACGATTTTACCTCCCAATTCTCCCAGTTGTCATGCTTCTGACGCCCATGGTTATCTCTTAGGAGCCTCCAGTATGCATTCCGGCGGGGTGAATGTTGCCTTGGCAGATGCTTCTGTACGGTTTATGTCAGAAACAATTAATACAAAAAATCTAGATTTGTCCTCAATCGTTACGGATGCGACAACGGCAACCGAATATCGTTTACGCACAACCGGACCTTCACGGCACGGCATTTGGGGAGAACTTGGTTCTTGTAACGGCGGTGAAGCGACTTCCGCTCCGTAACCGTTTTTCTTAATTTCTTGTTACACAACTTTAACACTATTTAAAAACATTATATGAAAAATCAATTTTTAGTATTTTCTATTTGTTTCCTGATTGGTTTTATTGTATCAGGATGTGGTAAAACAATCGACACAAATTATGTCGAAGGTGTTGTTAAACTGGACGGGCAACCGTTAGCCGGTGCCTGCGTAACTTTTATTCCTATAGCAGAAAACGGTGAATCTGCCGGCGGCTTTTCAGATGACAACGGAAAATATCGCCTCACGTCCACTTATGGAGACGGCGGAAAAGGAGCGTTTGCAGGCGATTACATTGTTACAGTTACAAAATCAAAAACGGTACCGTTGGAGAAACCAATTGAACACGATGACGGTTCGGTTACAACAGAAACAACGGAACATATTCTTCCCGCAATCTATCGTAACCGAACAAAATCACCACTCAAATTTACTGTCGTTAAAGGAAAAAATAAATTCGATATCGATTTGTCCACCAAACCGTAAAATACGTTTCTCGCAGTAGGAACACCATTTCCTATAACGGTTTGTTTCATTTTTTTAACGAAAAATAAAATCTACCGTAAACTGTTACCTTTTTGAGAAAGGAATCATGTTGGTTAATAATGTAATAGAGTTTATTATTTTTTAGAATTATTCTGCTACTAAGGTTGTTTTATTTGAAAAATAAGATAAAAATAAGATGGTTATTGGCGATGTTGCCACATTACGCTTTTGTAATTGATTTCAAACCTGTTCAAGTTGATATTTTATTGAAACAAAATAAATCGGATCGTCTGAAACAGTTGGAGATATTGCGAAACAATTACCATCTTCTTTCGTTGTCACGCTCCAATACGAAAAATGTTGCTACGGTAATTGCTACCATTGATCAACATGGAGCGTGAATAACACGCAAGAAAGATTTAAATTGGACGAAAAAAATATCCGTAATCAGCAATACCATTTTTATTAAATAACGTCAATACTCTACTTAGATTTTTACGTACAGAAAAATATTCGGATTAAAAATTTCGCAAGCAAAATTTTAGTTTAACGAACGATTATTCGCTTGCGACACAAATCACACTTCACATTCCCCAATCAATCAAGTGATTGTTCACCATAGAAAAACCAAGAATTATTCACGATTTGTTACGTTTTTTTAAACTTAGGAGAAACAAAAATGAAAATGTTTATTGTTAGTTTTATGTTTTTGGTCTTGTTGGCTCTTCCGGTTCAAGCGGAGAATCAAGCAATTCCACTCAAAACAGAAAAAATTGAGCCACGTGAACAAAATACCGCAACAATAAAAATCGGCGGTAACACGCTCAAGGGTCTTGTCTTCGAAACCGAAGAGTGGTCAGAACCGAAAGACGCTTGGCTTGAGGACAAAGACACGCCGAACAAGTGGAATCTCTGGTCAAAAGAGGAAAATGTCTGGCAAAAGCGTTCCAAAGGCAAATCACTCAAAACGCCGGTCGTGAAAAAGGATCGGGTTACGCCGGAAGAAGGTGCGCCGCCGTTGCACACACGCATCACCGGTATTGCCAAAGGATTTTACAAAGTTTTCACCAACGCGACGAATCGACGCCTTGCCTTTTCGTTTGATGGCGGCAAAACTTGGGAACCGAGCCAACAGAGTGGTGAGAATTTTTTGGGATTTTACCAAATTGATGACGGTGTTTTCGAACTTTGGGTCGATGACCGCTATGCCAATCCCGAACAATTCGGACCAGCTTATTACGATTACATCCGTTTCGAAGAAACGGAACCGATCAATGTTTTCGCCACGGAACCGATTTCGTTCACGCTTCCAGACGGTTCGACACAGATTTCATGGATCAGTTCCTCAAGTACTCCAGCTTGCATCGTTGAGTGTATTGATGGCAACAAGACACTTCGCTTTGAAGAGGAAGACGAAAACATGCGAAATCATCGTGTTGTGTTGACCGGTTTGACGTCTGGAAAAAAATACACGGTCAAAATCCGCGCACCGCTGAACCGAACCGGTCAAAGTGTTGAAAAAATGATTTCCTTCACAGCCGGAGCCGTGCCAACTCCGCCGCAGACCGTAGCACAAAAGATTAAGTTGACCGTGGTCGAACCGACAAAGTTCGCCCGCAAGAAAGGTTACGTCACTTCCGGCGTTCCGTTTGCTAAAGGAACTCTTGCCGGTTCGCAAGATGTTGTGCTGCAAAACGAGTCGGGTCAACCAGTCGAAGCTCAGTTCGACGTCATGAACCGTTGGGAAGACGGCAGCGTGCAATGGCTCGTTTGCGATTTTGTCACGGAAACGAATCCCGAAAAACCCACCGTGTATTTTCTCGTCACAGAACCGAAAGGAACGACCGGAAATACGGTCAAGCGTGGTATTGACAAACGTTCCGTTGAGTTTATCCTCAAAAGTCTCGATTCGGAAATTGTTCTCGCTGACGGCACGAAGTTGATCCGACACTCCGGCGAAACGGTGACCGAAACCGAAGGTTCCGTTCGAACCTCTGTCCGTTGCGAAGGCGATTACGTAAAACCTGACGGCACGCCGTTTTTCCGTTGGCGTGTTCACGCCTCGTTTTTTGGCAACGATTTCATTCGTATCCGCTGGACGTTGGGTAACAACACCGAAACGGCTGACCACACGGCGATCCGTTCCGCCGGATTCTCCATCGACTTACCGAAACAAGCAGAAATTGGAAAAATCGGGTTGACCGACAGTAAAACTGCCGCCAAAACCGTGAAAATTCTCCAAGATCGGGTTGACCATGCCGTGATCGACCTAGACAACAAAAAAGAAACCGTGAAACAGTTCAACGGATTTCTTCGAGTTGGCAATCGTGGCGTTTGGATGCGGGATTTTTGGCAAAGTTGGCCGAAAGGTATGGCATACGAAAACCATCGGGCGTGTTTCGATATCCTTCCAGAGTTGCCGAAAGAGAATTATCCGCCGGAAAATTGGACGACGCTGGACGAAACATTCATGCATTATTACTGGTTCAAGGACGGTTGCTATCTGTTCAAACGCGGCATGGAAATACAATCGGAAGTATGGTTCGTGCCGGACGAAAAAACGTCCGAAAACGTTGAAACCTGCGCCGCTTGGCTTGCCGCACCGCTTTTTGCCGCCGCCGAACCAACCGTTTACTGCGATAGCGGTGTTTTTCCGCCGATCAAACCGCGTCGGGATGGCGTGTTCGACGCTTACGAAAAAGCCTTCGACACGTCCTTTGGCAATCTCGAAAAGGGACGGAAACAACGCGACGAATACGGTTGGATGAATTTTGGCGATTGGTTTGGCGAACGCCGCTGGAATTGGGGCAACAACGAATACGATTTGTCATACGTTTGTGCTATGCACTTTGCTCGGTCGGGGAATCTCGATTTTCTGCGGCGGGCAGAGGAAATGGCACGACATTACACGACGGTGGACGTGAATTTTTATCCGCGAACACCGAGAACCCGGGAATTGGTTTACGCTCACAGCACGGGTCATGTTGGTGGCTTCGTCCAGAAAGAAGACCCTCGGTTGGAAAGTGAAAAACGCTTCGTCGCCAACCTTCGGGGCGGACCGGACAATTCCGGAGGACACTGCCACCAACCGGGCAATTTTTACATGGCATGCTTGACGGGCGACAAACGCTTTTTCGAAGTCGCCGCAATGGTTTGCATGAATCAGGCGAAATATTACACTCCGGCGTTCAATTTCTCAATCGAACGCTCCGCTGGTTGGTCGTTGACCAACGCCGTGATGGCGTACCATTTTACTCGAAATCCATTTTATCTGAACGCGGCAGACATTTATTTCGAAAAGATTGCCGAAAAGCAGAATCCGG
>JAIRTV010000564.1 GCA_031254675.1 Planctomycetaceae bacterium
TGTTTTTTATTCGAGACAATGAAAATCCGCGATTTATTTGAACATTACGGCGTTTTAGGGAATCCTTTTGCTGAAGAGGATGCTCAAAATGATGTTGTTTTTAAGAGTTCCTGTATTAAGACGTCGTTTCATTCGGCATGGGACAAAATCTACGGCAATCCGGCAGAACCGGCAACATCAGTTGTGTTCGGTGAAAAAGGCTCTGGAAAAACCGCGTTGCGAATCCAAATGATTCGGATGTTGACCGAATACAATACCGATCATCCCAATCTTCGTCCGCTTGTTTTGGATTACTCCGATTTGAATCCGTTTATTGATCGGTTTCGGCATCGTTTTGCGCAAGGACGGAAAATTCAAAAAGTTCTTGCCCGCTGGGAACTTTGGGATCATCTTGACGCTATCTTGTCGCTCGGTGTTACCCAACTCATTGACCGTATTCTCGAACCGGCACAAACAACTCATCCCGCCGCCGTCGATCTCAAACCGTTGCCAATCGAAAAACTAAACCTGCATCAAGTTCGCGATCTACTCTTGTTGGCATCGTGTTACGATACTTCGCGAAGCGAAAATGCCGTAAGCCGTTGGAGTCGTCTGGCAAAAAAATTACACTATCGAACATGGCAATCGCTTGCCTCCAATAATTGGGAAATCACACTCGGTGTTCTCGGAACAATTGCAACCACCGCAATTGCCTTGCAATGGGCAGGTTCACTCGGTTTCTTGATAAACCAATTGTTTTATGTAACCGTGTTGTTTTTTTGGTCTTTCTTGTTGTGGAAAATGTCGCAACGTTTTATTAAATCGTGGTCGATTAAACGTTCGCTTCGGGTGTTGCCGCATTTGAAATCGAATCTGTTCAAAATTCTCATGCGTCTGCGCAAAACCGATTTCAACGGTATGCCGTTTCCTGTGTCTGGAAATACGGATCATCGTTATGAAATGCTTGCCAAATTGCTCGGACTTTGCGATGTGTTGGGGTTGAACGGTTTGATTGTTCTCATGGATCGCGTGGACGAACCCTATCTCGTCAACGGTTCTGCCGAATTGATGAAACTAATTGTTTGGCCGATTTTCGACAACAAATTACTCAAACATGAACGAGTTGGTTTGAAATTGTTGTTGCCGAACCAACTACTGGATTTTATGGAACGAGAAAGTAAGGAATTTCACCAACGTGCGCGGTTGGACAAACAGAATCTGGTTCGGTCACTGGATTGGACGGGCGAATCGCTCTTTGATTTGGCGAACGCCCGATTAACAGCGTGTGCCGCCGACGGCAAATCCCCTGTCATTACGGATTTTTTTGAAGTGCCGTTGGATCGTCGGCGTTTGGTGGACACCTTCGCCAAACTCAAAGTTCCACGACATCTGTTCAAATTTTTGTACGGACTCTTCGGGCAACACGTCAACAAACATACCGATACCGAACCGGTTTGGAAAATTCCTGAAACAGCTTTCGAATCGGCGTTATCGCTTTATCTTCGTGACCGCGACGCCGCCGAACGAAACCTCGGAGTTGTGTGAGGAGTTATGCAAGGAGTTGTGTGAATGATTCGTGTTTTTCTCGCCGACGAACAACCAGTTCTTTTGGCAGGAATCCGTTCGTTTTTTAGCGGAACAGAATTTCTCATTGTTGGCGAAGCGGCTAACGGTTTGGATTTGGTTCAGGGAATCGGACGAACTTATCCTCACCTCGTGTTGGTCGATACAAAACAACTCTCCTTTCAAGGATTTTCAGAAAACCTCTTAACCCACAGCGGAACAAAACAATTACGTTGGGAATTTAAAGTGATCGAATATTCCCCGTCACTGAAATCCGCAACAAAATCACGCTTTCTCGAAGAAGTCCGCCGACTATTTTTTCGAGGAAAACGCTACAAATCACACAAAACCCACACGCTAACGAGACGCGAAACAGAAATACTTGGATTGATTGTTCAAGGATTTTGCAACAAAGAAATCGCTCGTTCTCTTGGTATTTCGCTTGATACTGTCAAAGAACATATTCAGAATATTTTGCGGAAAACTTCTCTCGCCGACCGAACACAAGCCGCTCTTTGGGCAATCCGGCAGGAAATCGTTTCATTGTGAATTCGCTGCCAGCCTTCTCCAATCAACAAGATTGAATTGTCGGAGGAGAAATTTTGAGCGATTCGCTTTTACAATTCAACCGGACGAACTCCAAGAATAATATCAATTTTGATTGTTTTGTCGTTTCGGACGATTTCGACGGTTGCTTTTTCCCCTGGTCGCGAAAGAACAACCAAATGAGATAACTGCAATGGATCGTTAATGTCCGTTTCGTTCCAGCGAAGAATAATATCGCCAATTCTCAGACCGGCGTCGCGTGCCGGTGATTGCGGCAAAAAACCGGTTACGGTCACGCCACGCGGACTGTTCGCTTGAAGATTGGGAGACGGCGCCATGTACAACCCAAGCCAACCATGTTTCATCTCACCATATTTGAGAATCTCCTCGTACACTTTTTTAGCAAGAAAACTCGGAATCGCAAAACCGATTCCCATATTACCGCCGGTTTCAGAAAAAATCGCCGTGTTAATGCCGATCAATTCTCCTTTCAAATTGACCAACGCCCCGCCGCTGTTGCCGGGGTTGATGGCGGCGTCGGTTTGCAAAAACGCCTGATGAATCCAACGTCGCGACGGAATCGGGTTGTAACGTTCGGTCGCGCTGATAATTCCTGAGGTTACTGTTTGCTCTAAATTATAAGGGTTGCCAATCGCCACGACTTGATCACCCACTTCGATTTGGCGACTGTCGCCCCAAGTAATCGCGTCAAGATTGGTTTCCCGAACCTTCAGAATTGCCAAATCTGTCGCCTGATCTTGACCAATCGGTTTCGCCTCAATCACCCGACCATCGTTCAATCGCACCATAATTGCCCGCGCATTGGCAACAACATGTTGGTTCGTCAAAATATAACCCTGCGAATCAACAATCACCCCACTACCAACATCCATCCCAATTCCATCTTCGCCAATTGTTGCCAGCGTCCGAATACCAACAACACAAGGAGCAACAACCTTCGCTACCCAAGGAATTCGTCGCTCCGGTTCGGGCAATTCCGCTAAGAGTTGACGGGCAATCTCGGCTTTCGCACGCTCCGCGCCACGGTTCAACGAATAAACCGTCTCTTCCGCAAGCCAAGGAATGATCAACACCCCCACAAGAAAAATAAGACCCAAACTCAAAAACGAAATCCGACGACGATACGGAATCGATGATGGAGACGCCGGCGGTGGCGGAGGAAAAGAACGTCGAAACGTTGTCTGAGAAGACAACGGCTCTGAACTAAAAGAAAAATCACGCGACGAAACAGAGGATTGCCGCCAGTATTCCGACGAATCATTCGGGTTCGGTGTCTCAATAAACAACTCATTTGGAACCGCTGGCGGTTCAGGCGGCAACGTCGGCGGTTCGTTCGGCAACGCTGTTGGTTCATTCGGTAAAAGTTTGTCGTCAGAGGAATCAGGAGAAATGTGTCGATCGTCCATAAAAAGGAATGTTCTAAATGTTCGAGAATCAAAAAAAACAATACGAAACCTCAAAATATTATTCCAACGGATTGAAAACAAATCCGGCAATAAGTTTCGGGTAAAAATACGTGCTTTTCGCGGGCATTCGGTCTCCAAGAAGACTCAACGACTTAATATGCTCCACTGTTGCCGGCATCACCAACGCCGCCAAGGGATAACCTCCGCGATTCAGTTCCGCAACAACTTCGTCAATCAGGTGAACATACGTCGGCTTCGGATAATCTTGCTGCCCAAGAAGCCGCTCAATAATAAGAGAATGCAACAAACTAACCCCAAGATTTCGCCATTCGGGGTGGTGTTTGGCGGCGGTTTCATTTATTGCGTCGCGTCCGGAAGAAGTAATCGTCGTCAACAACCATTTTCCATCCTTCGCCGTGTACAACCCAATCGCATCTTGGCGATTCTCTTTTTCAATGCGTTGCCAAACTTGATACGCCGCTTCCGGCGTGTCGCCAACCTCTTCCGTCGTGAAACAATTACCAAGTTTGATTTTGAGTTCTTCGCTGGAGAGTTCGGGCAATCCCGAAAACAAACGATGCGTCGGCAACACACAAAGTCCAGGGTCTTCCATCGCAACACAAACCATCAACACGTAATTCGCCGGATGATCGCTCGTCAACGAACCCATGTCGTCCATCTGCATTCGGTAATTGCACGCCGTCTCGTAACGATGATGACCGTCCGCAATAAAAATCGGTTTGGACGCCATCTCCCGAACAACTTCCGCAATCGCTTCGGAATCGTCAACCACCCACATGCGGTGAACCACGTCAAGATAATCCGTTGCCTCAACAAATGGAAACCGCCCCGAAGCAATCGCCCCATCCAACCCTTGTTGAATCTTGTTCTCCTCGTCGGGATAAAGACCAAATATCTGGCTAAAATTCATCTTGCACGCTGTTGTCAACATAAGCCGATCAAATTTCGGTGCACTCATTGTCATTTCGTGTGGATAAACCATGCCGTAGCCAAACGGAACAGCACGACAAACACACATAAATCCTTTTCGGGTTCGGGTTTGCCCTGCTACGGTGAAACTCTGGTGATAAACATAAATTGCCGGTTTCGCGTCCCGGACAAGAATTTTTTCCGCTTTCCATTCGGAAAGCGTTCCGGCGGTTCGGGTATAACGATTATTCTCCGCATCGTCCGTTGGCGAAATCTTATTCAGAATCAGCCTCACTACATTGTGCGAATGCCGCAAATAGAGTTCGTCTTGCAACTTGTCGTCAATCACATCATACGGCGGCGCAATAACATCGTTCAAGTTCTGAATCTTTTGGAGATTATAACGATAACCAGAAAAAGGTTTGATTTCCATTGATATTTACAGTGGGTTGCTAAAGGAAAATTGCCTCGTTATGGAGAAATAAAAAAAGAAAAAACCAAACAATTCCATAACCAACAAAAAGTTGATGATTTGACGCCCAAACCAACATAACGTTTAAAACATAAAGCACCTCAACAAAAAAATCAAGAGAATAACACCAAGAAATAAACAAGATACCAAGAAAGAATAAACCCTTTTCCTCGCTTAATATTGACAAAACACGCTCAACTCAAGCAATTATAAAAATAAACATCAAAACAAAATCCCCCTCACGTTAAGGAACAATTCGAGAAAAAGTCAAAATGTAAATAACACCATACAAAAATTCCACTAAAATATTACCACTTTCTCAAAAAAGAACGCGGAATCATTTGGCGTTTCAACTGTTTGTCGCGATATAAAAATTGTGTTACGTTATCATTGTTACCGCAAGTTCGGCTTCTCGACACACTTTGAATGTTGTATTGCCAGACTTAAACATTGTTTCCGCAGTAGTGTGGAAATTATTTGCCCATTTCAATTGTTCTTCAAGAGCGTTAAATTGTTTCGTTTTTTTTCGCCGGTTGCGTGATACAAGTTAATTTTCGCTTTGGCAAGAACAAGATGTTTGCGCACATACATAAAATAACGTGAACGGTTACATCATATTTTTGTCATCGTTCTGATTTAGTCGATAAGCATCCGATCATAGATAGTTTCAACTGGATAAAAGTATTCCATTTTACGTAACTCAATTTTAGGATTTAAATTTTCTTTAAGCTGAATTATTGTTAAATCATCAAGATCGTAAACGTTCACCCAAATTTTACGAATACTTTCTTTTGATAATAACGGTAATAAGTCTTCAAATAACCCGGGATAATATGTTACTCGTAAGGTCTGCAAACGAGGAAGGTTTGATAATATATTAAAGACATTCTTATCAATTTTACAGTAGTTCAAATCTATGCTTTTTAGTATTTTCCACCCTTCCTTGCCAAAACACTTACCTGAAACACGTGTGTGCGCGACGACGAGGTATTGAAGATTAGGCATGTCCCTTAAACTTTCACATCCGATGTCGCTACAGTCAACGGAAAATAAATTCAAATATTTCAAATTACTCATCATTTGGAGCTTTGTGATACCTAAGTCTGAAATATTTGTACATTCTTTTAATTCAAGCTCATGAACATTTTTCATTTGTACTATAATATCAAGAATTTCATCATTGATTTTTGAATTACTTATATTAAGATGAAATGTCTCACGTATTTGAGACAAGTCCTTAAAAAGTGTTTCTTTTATGTTACTTTCTGAACTAATGAAGATTTGTTGCAATTTACAGTAAGTAAATATAAAACATTTTGGCATCTCTATATCGATATTAGGTTGGGCAAACCATGTATCAATTCCATTTTTTTCAAGATTATAAAAAATTCTTGTACGAACTGAAAAAAAACCAATAAAAAATAAAAATAAAACAATTATCAAAGACAGTATGGTGAATACGGCAAAAAATTTAACTGACAATCTTTTAATATTTGATTTCATTTTTTCGCCTATTATTACATATAACTGGACTTTTGCAAAGTTGTGTTTCATACTGTAAATCAAAGGGTTTGAAACATTGAAATCACCCGAATCTGTTGTATTATTGTATCGCATATTGCGTTTATAAAAGTTGTTCTAAAAATCAATATGTTGAAATATCAAGGATTTTACAAATATCGTTTCAATAATGTTTATGTTTTTTTGTTTCATAATGTGCAAAAATTGAGCAAAATTGGATTATAAGTCCTTTTGATATAACTAGTTATAAAATTTGCAAAAGTCCTGTTAAATGATTTTAACGAATATAAGAAAAGTGCCTTTTATTGCCTTGA
>JAIRTV010000255.1 GCA_031254675.1 Planctomycetaceae bacterium
TTGTTGAACTTTTTAAACGAAAATGTTCGCATGGGTTTGCCGTTCACACAGATGGTCGCTCTCAAAGAATATCCCGCAGATCCCATGCCGCTTTACGCCCAAGGTTTTTCCGTCGTCGAATATCTGCTCTTGCTGGGACGCCAAATCGATTCCCACGAACATCGCCGCCTCCTACTATTCGCCCAATCCGCCATGGATTCCAATAATTGGCAAAACGCATTGCGAACACATTATGATATTGACAGCCTCGGTACCTTGCAACTCAATTGGGTGCAATGGGTCAACACCGGCTTCACAATCGAGAAAAATTTACCACTCCTGGCAGAAACAAAAGAACAAGAACCAAAAAATCAACAAGAACACAATTTATCCGTTAATCAGTCCATTATGCTAGTCAGCGCAAAACCAACAACAATACAAGAAAAATATGGAAAATCCGTTTACGATAAATCAGTAGAAAACACCAACAACATCAACAAAATAGAAAGAAAAACAATCGCCAACACGGTTTTACCCATTCCGGCAAAAATCAAAAATGATCCAATCATCACAATTCCGACTTCATTTGAAATCACACAAACTAATTTTGTTCCCGCTGAACATGTTCCGGTCAATCGATCTTTCGATACCGACCAAAACAAATCCATCCGATTCGACTCCGCAACACTTCCCGTCCGACGATAATATATCAGTCAAAAATTGATCGTCTCCCAACGATGCGGAAAAGCCTTAATTGAGAACCTCTTGTTATTATCTGCTAATATGTTATTCTGATTCTTTCGATTGTTGTTTTTCGCGTGGAAATAGTTGTTATTTTCTCGAAATACAAAATTCTCCTCAACTCAAATTCAATCAAACAAAATTTTATGTCTGTTCGTATTATTTTTCGTACTGTTTTTTTGATGTGTTTTGTTTCTTTTTTTCTTTTTGCCGGTTGCCGGAGCAAAACGAAAACTGAACAAATTGCCACCGAAAATCAAACAGAACAAGGACAAACACTGAGTGTTCCTTATCCAACCGCTGAAATGTTGGAACAACTCGGTCCCGAAAATAATTTGGAAACTCGTTGGTTGTTGCCGGAACCAATTTTTGTTGTCGCCGGACAACCAAAACGTTTTTTGAAATCGCCCATCGGAATTGGGAACGAAAATTTTCTTTCCGAAGTCATTTCACAATTTTTACAAGTTCCTTTTGTTCCGATCAAAATTGACCGATTCGTGCAAGCTTCGGCATTTCCGGCACAAATTCAAGTTCATGTGGAACAAAACGGCGTTCCGGTTCCGCAAATTCGGTTGATTTCCCGACGTTCTACTATTCTTGTGTTCGACGAACCCATCAAAAAAGACGAACTGTTCGCATCCATTTTTGGAAACAATACCGAAAATACCCAAGAAGATATCGAATCAAAAAAACGACAATCCGGACAAATCGAATATTACGATTTGACTCCACCGGAAATCACCCTGCCACAACGTCTTGCGATTACATTTGTTGACGAACGGACATTAGTGGTCGTCGAAGGGCAAGAATCAGATATCGAAGCCGTTTTTGAACAAAATCAACAAAAACCCACAACAATAAAAAATGCCGCAATTGATCGATTGAAACGACTTGATCTTGACGCCCATGATTTATTGGTTGTAACTTCTTTGGAAGGCGTTGATATTGAACCGCAAATTTTGGAAAGTTTTCTGCGTCAAACCGATCTTCCGCAAAATCTTACGGATTCGCTTGTGAGGCATCTTCGGGCAACCATGTTATCCGCCAACTTGACGGTACCGCTTGGCTCGCCCATGTTGACAATCCGTTTCGATTCCCGCGACGCACAAGGCGCAACAGAAATCGGCGAAATTGTTCAAGGGTTGGTGCTTTTGGGGCAAACCACCTTGGCAACAATGGACGAAACCGCCAAAACAGTATTACCCATTCCGTACGAATTTGCCAAATCCGTGTTAAACGCAATTACGGTTAATGTTATGGAATCGCGAATCGATATTGTTCTTAGCAAATTTGAAGGATTCGAGGAAACCGCCGCAGGAGGAATCAAGAATCAGCAGACAACCATGCAGCAAATGCAAATTCAACAACAACGAGCAGAACAAATGCTCATGTTGGGACAAATTTTCATGGCTTATTACCAAAAGAACAATAAATTTCCGGCGGATATTCGTTCTGCGGATGGTGTTCCGCTTTTGAGTTGGCGAGTTGCCTTGCTTCCGATGCTCGGTCTGGAAGAACTTTATAAGAAATTCAAATTAGACGAAGCATGGGATAGTCCAACCAACAAACCCCTCATGGAAACAATGCCTCTCATTTTTCGTTCTCTGGAAGACACCGTGAAACCGCCCAAAACAACAATTCGTTTTTTCGATTCCGAAGGAACACCATTTGCCAATCCCGATTTGAAACCGGAAGAATTGAAACATTCGCAATCGACTCTGATGCTTGTTGCGGTCAATACGGACAAAACTGTCGAATGGACAAAACCGGAATCATTGACTTTTGACGCTGATAAACTTGAAGAGATTGTCGGTTCGAAACTGTTTGGTTTAACATTTGCGGGTCAAATTGTTCCTGATATTCCAATTATTCCGCTCTCTGATCCGCGTTCAAAACAACAACGCCAATATTTGGAAGCGATGGTTAAAGGTTTACCGCTCCCGGATCCGCCGGCTGATCCACCGGAACCGCCGAAAGAATCCACGCCGACTGTTCCGACCGCGCCGATTACAGAATCTCAACCGGATTCGCCAACAGAGGTTGTTCCGCCGATGGTAATTCCGTTGGAAACGCCGAAAGAATCCGCTCCGGTTGCTCCAATCGCCAATTAAAGAGCGAGCCGAACCGGAATTCGTGACAATAGCGATCGACAGCATAACAGAAAAATGTTTTGGAAACAGTCCACAAAAGAAATATCACAAAATACTTGTGCTTGCAGTTTAGGTTGCAATATGGTATTTTAAACGCAATCCTTTACAATTTAGGAAGATCGGGTTTGATTGGAATCAAAACTGATGTTTGTCAAACAACAAAAATTGTTCAAGGGTTTATTGTTCGATAGTTTATTGTTCAATGGCTCAATTGTATGATTGTTGTTTGGAGATGCGTGTACCATTGTTTTTGTTCGGTAAGTTCGACGTAACGACAATCCTTGGATGACAATGGTTTCCGTTTAATTCTTCACTATTTTTAACCATTTTTAGAAATCTTAGAAATCATGGCAAAAAAAACTCTCAATGTCGGAATGCTTGGTTGCGGTTTTATGGGACGAACCCACTCAAACGCTTACGGTCAAGTTAACCATTTTTTCAACACTCCTTACCAACCCGTTCTCAAAGCCTGTTATGGTCGGGAAGAGGATATGCCCGCTCTCAAAAAATTTCAGGAGATGTGGGGTTACGAATCCATCGAAACCGATTGGAAAAAATTAATTGAACGAAAAGATATTGATATTGTCGATGTGGTTGCGCCCAATTTTTTACACAAAGACATGGTTCTCGCCGCCGCAAAAGCCGGAAAAATAATCGTTTGCGAAAAACCATTGGCAATGAATTACGCCGAAGCGGAAGAAATGGCATCGATTGTGGACAAAGCTGGTGTTAAAAATATGGTCTCCTTCAATTATCGTCGCGTCCCGGCAGTGTCGCTTTTCAAACAAATTGTTGATGAAGGGCGTGTTGGCAAACCGTTTCATTATCGCGCAACTTATCTCCAAGATTACACGATTAGCGAAAAAGTTCCGTCTGGAGGAGCCGCATTGTGGCGGCTTTCGGCGAAAATTGCCGGTAGCGGTGTTACCGGCGACCTTTTGGCACACTCTATTGATACCGCAGAATGGATCAACGGACCAATCGCCAAAGTATGTGCTTACACCGAAATTTTCATCAAGGAACGCCAAAATACAGATACCGGACAGATGGAAAAAATTACGATTGACGACGCCTGTATGTTCTTGGCGGTGTTCAAAAACGGTTCCATCGGAACCTTTGAATCAAGCCGTTACGCAAGAGGGCGAAAAAATTACAGCTCAATGGAAATAAACGGCGAACACGGTGCGGTTTATTTCAATCTCGAAGAACCGGAATATATTGAGTTTTTCCGTTACGCTGATCCTGATTCCGGTAAAAAAATTGAAGACCATTTGACCGGTTGGCAGAAAATTCTCGTAACCAATAGCGAACATCCTTACATGAAAAATTATTGGGTTCCGGGAACAACGATTGGTTATGAGCACACGTTTATTAACGGTTTGGCGGATTTTCTGTTCAGTTTGGACGGCGGTGCCAAGTTCGAACCGGACATGCGAACCGCCGCACGAACACAAAAAGTTTGCGATGCGATTATCCAAAGTGCCAACGAAGCCAAATGGATCGAAATTAGTGAATAGTTAAGAGTGAATAGTTCGCAAGCGTACTATTTACCGAAACGTTATAAATAACGCTTGCGAAACTATTCACTATTAACTATCAACTATTAACTATTCATGCATCTTGTGTTGGTGAATCCTCGTGGTTTTTGTGCCGGCGTGAACATGGCGGTTAAGGCGTTGGATGTTGCGTTGCAATGTTTTGGCGAACCGGTTTACGTTTATCATGAAATAGTTCACAATACTTGGGTGGTTGATTATTTTCGGCGGAGGGGGGCTTATTTTGTTGATACGATTGACAAGGTTCCAACGGGAAGCCGACTCATGTTTTCGGCACATGGAGTTTCGCCGGAGGTTCGGTTGCGGGCGTTGGAGCGAAATATTCAAACAATTGACGCAACATGTCCTCTGGTGAATACGGTTCATCATGCGGTTATTCGTTATTCGTCGGCGGGATACACAATTATTCTGATTGGACACCGCGGGCATGACGAAGTCAACGGAATCATGAACGAAGCACCCGAATCAATTCGGATCGTCGAAAACGAACAGGAAATTGCCAATCTTTCTTTTCCACCGGACGAAAAATTGGTTTATCTGACCCAGACAACACTGTCTGTTGAAGAAACGGCGAAAATGATCGAATTGTTGCGTCAACGATTTCCGGCAATCACCGGAAATTCGGAAGCGAACATTTGCTATGCCACACAAAACCGGCAAAATGCGGTTCGGGAATTAAGTGTTGGGGTGGATGTGGTGTTGGTTGTTGGAAGTCGAACCAGCTCTAATAGTCGGCGATTGGCGGAATTGGCGGAATCACTTGGAATCTATTCTTATCTTGTTGATGGACCGGACGATATTGCTTTTGGGTTGTTTCGGGGAGATGAAACGATTCTGATAACCGCCGGAGCAAGTGCGCCGGAACAAATTGTTCAGGATTGTGTTCAGATGCTGCAAACCCGATTTCAGGCAACCATCGAAGAAAAAACAACTTGCAAAGAGTCTTTGGCATTTCGGTTACCTAAAGAATTGACAGAAACAGGGTTTGTTTCCAATCTGTTCTGAAAACATTTTCTAAGATATTTTTTTCGTTAAATTTGATCTATTTCCTGAATATAATTGGACTTACAATAAAAACAATCCATTTCAATCGGAATTTCAGTGGAAACGTTTGGGAAAAAATTCCTGATTCGCTCGTATCTCGTGGCTTACCGTCTTGCGGCGATTAACCGATTTCGATAAAATAATTTGCCATACTCAGTGGTTTTGTTGTTTTTACGTGTTCGCAGATCAAGAACAACTCTTTCCTTCGCCCGACAAGCAATGTCGCAGATAAGTTAAATAATTCGCTGGAACATTTGCCCAAGAGTAATGGAAAACGTCACCGTCTCGCGCAAAGGATTGCTCTTCAGGAAGATAATCATTTGACGAGGTGTTCTCTACCACGTTGCGGCGAGTTGTTACGCAATGTCCGTTCAGAATGATTTACGATTTATTGACGTTACGAGAAATAAAAATGAATATTCCGCTGAAATAGACTGAAATATTGATGTTGTTTTCAATCTTGATTTTTTCCAAACCCGTTTTCCGAACTCCAATATTTGTACATTAGACATGGACATACCAGCACCTAAAAATTTACGAGTAGGATTTTCGTTCGATAAGAACAATACTCATACATTTGCCCTTGGTTGGGAATTTGAGACCACCCGCAAAACAATTCGGTACAGTTTGGAATTTTCCGTTGACAAACGGAAATTTCACCTGATCCCCACCGAACTTTGTACGTTTGCAGAACCGCCGGAGCGTCGTGTTGATATTCCGTTTGCTAAATTTGTTGAATTGATGCAAAGTGTCCAACTCGATATTCGTAACAGTCGTTACATTTACTGGCGGCTCACGGCGGAATTTCACGATACAGCCGGTACAAAAATTTTCGGTCAATCACATAGTAATATCGCTCGTTTCGAAATGCCGCCATTGGAATAAATCAGCGGTTCTGTCGCGGTATGACGGCATTTGTAGCGGTTTACCGAATTGGGATTATTTTGTACGTTTATTTTCGGTTAATTATGAATCAAACACGTTCTTATTTAAAAGCAAAATTTGATGCGATGGGGATTCGACCTCAATCGCGGCTTGGACAAAATTTTCTGATTGATCTGAATTTGCTTCGGTTGTTACATGAATCCGGTCGTATCGAACCGCACGATGTTATTCTTGAAGTCGGAACCGGAACCGGTTCGCTCACCGCGTCCATGTCCGAAAAAGCCGCTGTGATTATTACAGTTGATGTTGATCCGGTGATGCAGGAATTAGCGAAACAAGAACTCTTCGGCAAAAAAAATATCCGATTTATTAAAACAGATATTCTCAAAAATAAAAATCGGCTTCGTGAAGAAGTTTTGGAAATGGTTCGGGAAGAATTGAATAAACCGGAACCAAACGGTAAAAAACGTCGTTTCAAACTTATTGCGAATTTACCGTACTGTATTGCGACGCCGTTGATCTCGAATCTTCTTTTGACCGAAACTCCGCCGTCGCTGATGTGTGTTACTATTCAGAAAGAGCTTGCTGACCGTATTACCGCGAAACCGCGCAGTAAAGATTGGGGGGCGTTGTCGCTCTGGACGCAAGCACAATGTAACACCGAAATAATTCGAATCATGCCGCCCACCGTTTTCTGGCCTCGCCCTAAAGTTGATTCTGCGATTGTCCGGCTTACACTCGATGAAAAAAGACGTAACAAAATCCCTGACCTGAAATTTTTTAACGAATTTTCTCGTGCCATTTTTTTTCATCGCCGCAAATTTTTGCGTGCCGAACTGAACAGTGCGTTCAAAAATACAATTCCAAAACAACGTATTGATGAAATAATGGACGAAATGAAATTCGACGCCAGCACACGCGCGGAAACATTGCCGCTAAAAACAATGCAACGACTTTGTGAACTTTGTCGGCAGGAATTATTAAAATTACCGGAAAACAAACGAAAAATATTGTAGCGATTAAAGCATTCTTCTTACTTCAGAATTTGGTTTTTGTTTTCCTTAATTTGAGTATCTCGAAAAATTCCACAGAATCATAACCAACAATTCTACGGAATAGAAACCAAATTGTTAATGATATATTTATTCGTTGCCAAAAATAATACGATGACTAATTGATGACTGTTGAAAATAAAAGTACAAAAACTTTTCTTTAATGTATAAAAATATTACAGATATGATTACCTTCACGACAGAGCCAACTCAAACCGAAACGAAAACAGAAACCGCAAAGTTGACAATGACACAACCGGCAACAACACAACAACCGGAAACAGTATTGCGGTTGGGGCTTGATATTGGTTCGACGACGGTTAAGGTTGTTGTTTTCGACGATGATCGGAAACAAATTCTTGGGGCGTGGTACTCACGGCATTATGCGGATGTGTTTCAGACATTGCACACTCTGATTGAGGAAGCTTTACAATATTGCGAACACGTTCCTTTTACTGTTGCTGTTACGGGTTCTGCCGGTATTGGTTTGTCACAAAAACTTGGTATTCCGTTTGTTCAGGAAGTAATCGCCGGCGTTGAATCTGTAACAACATTTATTCCGCAAACCGATGTGGTGATCGAACTCGGTGGAGAAGACGCCAAAATTACTTTTTTTGAGGGAAGTATTGATCAACGTATGAATGAGACCTGCGCTGGTGGAACCGGAGCATTCATTGATCAAATTGCCGTAACGCTTAAAACCGACGCGCTCGGTGTTAATGCATTGGCTGCCGGTTATCAAACAATTTATCCTATTGCTGCGCGTTGTGGTGTTTTCACCAAGTCGGATGTAACAATGCTGTTGAACGAAGGCGCACGCAAAGAAGATATTGCCGCTAGTGTGTTACAGGCGGTCGTTGATCAAACGATTGGCGGATTAGCTTGCGGTCACAAAATTCGCGGAAAGATTGCTTTTCTTGGTGGTCCGTTGTTTTTTCTTCCGGAACTTCGCAAACGTTTTGCCGAAACGCTTCATTTGACTCCAGAACAAACGATTCATCCCGAAAACGCTCATTATTTTGTTGCGTTGGGTGCGGCGTTGCTTTCGACAAAAAACGAAACAATAACAGCCAAACAACTTCGTGAACGCATTTATTCTGTAACGCAACAGGAATACATCAAAGAAACGGATCGATTACCGCCGTTGTTTGTTTCGCAAAAAGACTTTGACGAATTTTCGTTGCGACATGCCAAATTGCAAGCGGAACGCGCCGAACTCACAACCGTTTACGGTGATCTTTTTTTAGGTATTGACGCCGGTTCTACCACGACCAAAGCTGTTCTGATTGACGATCAAAACCGAATCTTGCGGACTTGGTACGGAACGAACGAAGGAGAACCGATTAAAATAGTTCTTCGGATCGTATCCGAAATGTACGAAATGTTGCCGGCGGGAACTTTTCTCAAAAATTCCTGTGTAACAGGTTACGGCGAAACGATGCTCCGAACGGCACTCGGTATTGACGAAGGTGAAGTGGAAACCTTGGCACATTTTCGTGCGGCAAGTCATTTTATTCGGGATGTTTCGTTTATTCTTGACATTGGCGGGCAAGATATTAAATGTCTTTACATCAAAGATGGTCGGCTTGACAAAATTATTTTGAATGAGGCGTGTTCTTCCGGTTGCGGTTCATTTATTGAAACGTTTGCGCAGTCGCTTGGTTACAATGCGGCTGATTTCGCAACAGAAGGATTGTTTGCCGCACAACCAATTGATTTGGGAACACGTTGCACTGTATTTATGAACTCCAAAGTAAAGCAAGCGCAAAAAGAAAACGCTACGGTTGCAGATATTTCGGCGGGCATTTCTTATTCTGTTGCGAAAAATGCTTTGTATAAGGTATTGAAAATTGCGGATGTTTCCGAACTTGGTGATCGCATTATGGTTCAGGGTGGAACATTCCGTAATCCGGCGGTGTTGAGGGCGTTTGAAAAACTCATTGGTCGTTCTGTTTTTCGTGCCGATATTTCGGAAGTCATGGGTGCGTACGGAGCCGCATTGATTGCCCACGACCGCGCCGCCAACAAAAAATACGAATCGCGTTCTTCGCTCCTCACGCCCAATACCATTTCCAGATTTTCTGTTCACTCAACACAAAAACGTTGTCAAGGTTGTTCGAATAAATGTCTGATCAATATTCATCAGTTTTCCGGCAAAAAGACATTTATTTCCGGTAACAAATGTGAACGCGGTCTCGGAAAACAAACTGTTGCCAATCATGAAAATTTGTTTCAATATCAATACGAACGACTTTTCGATTATTATGAACCGCTTAGTATGGACAAGGCGAAGTTTGGAGAGATTGGGATTCCGCGTGTATTGAATATGTACGAGAATTATCCGTTTTGGTTTACGTTGTTTCAAGAACTTGGTTTTCGTGTGGTTCTTTCCGATCCGTCGTCGCAACGACTGTACAATAAAGGCATTGACAGCGTTTCGTCGCAAACGTTGTGTTTTCCGGCAAAATTGGTTCACGGTCATATTGTGAATCTGATTGAAAAAGGAGTGAAACGGATTTTTTATCCTGCTTTGCCGGTGGAAAAACGGGAGTTTCAGGAATCGGTTTATACTTATAATTGTCCGGTGGTTGGTTCTTATCCTGAGGTAATTCGGTTAAATATGGACGCGATCAAAGACAATGGAATTACGTTATTTTCTCCGTTTCTTCCGGGCGACGATCAACACAAATTGGCGAAACTTCTTTTTGCAGAACTCAAATATTTGGGCGTTAAATACAATGAGGTACAACGCGCAATTACGTGTGCTGTTTCTGAACAAGAATTGTACAAGTCGGATATTCGGCAAAAGGGAGAAGATTTATTTATTTCGTTGGTTGAATCCGGCGAGTCGGGAATTGTGTTGGCGGGCAGACCGTATCATCTTGATCCGATGATTCATCATGGTATTCCTGAATTGATTGTTTCGGGTGGAACAACAGTGTTGTCCGGTGATTCTGTTGCGCATTTGGGACGGAAACTTCTTTTTCCGCTTCAGGTTGTGGATCAATGGGGTTATCATGCTCGTTTGTATCGAGCGGCAACTTTTGTCGCGACTCATCCGCAATTTCAAATGATTCAACTTACGTCATTCGGTTGTGGTCTTGATGCGGTTACGGTGGAGCAGATTGCGGAAATACTCGCATCAGTGGGCAAAGTTCACACCTTGCTCAAAATCGACGAAGGGACACAACTCGGAGCGGTTAAAATCCGCGTCAGATCATTGCTTGCCACAATGAACAATAACAACAATAATCATGACAATAATAACAACGATTGTAACAAAATAAACAAAAAAGGAGAAAATTCCGTCAACTCTTTTACATCCGGCTGATTGATATTTTGTTGGGGGTGGGGGATGTGTTGTTTGTGAAGTGTGGTTTGTGTCGCAAGCGAATGTTTGGCTTTGTAATAAAAATGCCGGTAATTGACCAGCGGATTTTTTTTGTTACAAACATACAGAAGAGTTGACGGAAATTGGAAAACCAGCTCAACTGTTGCAACCGCGGGTGAGAGTCTTTTGGCGAGATTGCTTTACCAGATTCAGTGAAAGGTTGTCCATCTTGGTTCATCTACTTTTAACGAAATATATTACGAAAACAATTATTATTTTTAATTCCAGACCGGTATGAATGAATCACATGAAAAGCCTGAGACTTGGTGGACACGTCCTTGTGGCGGGTTTGAGGTGTTACGGCAGGCGATTCCGCTGATAATTTCAAGCGGTTCGATTTCGCTTATGAATTTTACGGATCGGATGTTCCTGATGTGGGACAATCCTGATTCCATGACCGCATCAATGCAAGGAATGATGTTGTTTTGGTCGGCGGTGGCTATTCCGGTTGCCATTGCAACATTCGTAACAACTTTTGTCGCTCAATATTATGGGAGTGGTAATAACCGACAGATCGGTTCTGTGGTTTGGCAAGGAATATGGTTTGGTTTTGCGATTGTACCGATTTTGTTTTTGTTGGAGCCGTATTTAATTCATTTTTTTGTACTATTCGGACACGGCGAACATCTGATCAAATTGGAGAGAATTTATTTTGATTATCTTCTGTGGGGCAGTGCCGCAACCATAAGTGGTGAAGCGGCGGCGGCGTTTTTTCGTGGACGCGGTAAAATGCATATTGAAATGTACAATAATTTGTTTTGCGTTGCATTAAATATTTTTCTTGATTATTGTATGATTTTCGGCAAGTGTGGTTTTCCGGCTTGGGGTCTTGTGGGTGCTGCGATTGCAACGATGATTTCGCAATGGGTACGTTTTGCTATTTATATCGTGTTAATATTTTTGGCAGACATAAAGGAAAATCGTTACAACGTCTTGGGAGGAATGACACCGAATTTCAAATTACTTAGACGACTTTTATATTATGGTACGCCGAGTAGTTCTTATACGTTTATTGACACGGTAACGTTTACGTTATTCCTGATGATCATCGGCGGCTTGGGCGAATTTCAAAGAAATGCGACAACAATTGCTTTTACAATGAATTCATTGACGTTTATTCCGTTGACTGGAATTGGTATTGTTGTAACGTCGATGGTCGGAAACCAATTGGGCAACAACCGTCCAGACTTAGCAAGACGAGCAACGAATACGGCGTTTGTTATTGGTTGTGTTTACACGGGATTTTTTGCGATTTTATTTCTTGCGGTACCGGATTTTTTGTTATCGGCGTTTGCAGTGTTTTCAGATGCGAAAGAGTTTGAGGCGATTCGTGGGTTGACGGTTATTTTGTTACGTTTTATTGCGTTATATGTTTTCTTTGATTCGTGTGCATTTATTGCCGGTTCTACTTTGCGTGGTGCTGGTGA
>JAIRTV010000219.1 GCA_031254675.1 Planctomycetaceae bacterium
TCTTTTGTTCGTCCGAGCATCATAATGTAACGATCAAGTTGACTGGATGCCCAACCGAATTGTCCCATAGCACGAAAATTCCAACCTTTATCCCAATTCTCAGCGGATTTCACCGCACCCAGTAACGCATCCGCTCCCGTTGGATCGTACATTCCGGCAAGAACCATGGCGTACGCTAATTTGTTTTCCGGCGATGCGGATTCCTGATAAGCTTTTTGTAACAATGGAATCGATTCTTTCGGATGCCACAGTAAATTCGCCGAACCTTTGAAACCGTCCGGCAAGGTTTTAATATTTTCCGGTAACGCCGTAACAGAATCGTCATAATTGTCTTGATCCGTCAACACGGATTCCGGCAAATTACCGATTTCGACAAGATGTTTTTGTATCGGTTTGATGTCAAGTTTCCGAAGCGGCACGTTGTCTTTTGCGGCTTTCGCAGCAAGACAACCCAAAGCATAACCTTGATTTTGTAAATCCGGTTGCATTCGGATAATCGGAATGGCATCGCGATGACAACTTGTTGCAAGACCACCGACAAAAATTCCCTCAAGTCCTTGCGGCAAACAACTTCGCATTGGAACGTCACAAAAATGTCCGTCGTGGTGAAGATGTTCAATTTCCAGATACGGCGTCAATGTGTAACCATGCGTATCGAAATTGCTCCGAGAACGGACAATCGTATCTGGATAAGTTCGTTTGTTAACCTGATCAAGAACCGTAAACGTAAAATCCCCAATAATTTGCGGACGTTCTCGCGTATCAAGAATTTTTCCGAAATCAAACGCTTTCGGAAATTTTTCTTTTCCGTACACAAAAACATGTGTAATATCTTCCATATCGGTTTCATCAACATACATGTAATCCGTATTCGTGTACGACGCCCCAAGATTTCGCGGCGGCAAACCATGTCCTTGTGTTGCAATTTCTTTATCGTCCACATATTTCATTGGTGCTCCGGCGGATTCCGCGATTCCACCATGTCCGGTTGCGTCGATTATCACTTTTGCCAGAACAACACGTTGTCCGAACGGTGTCGTAACAAGAATGCCTTTAACAGTTGTTGTTCCGTCAATTGTTTCAATAACGGTTCCACTTCCGAGAACGCCGTACCAAACATCGGCTCCGGCTTCGGCAAGTTTCGAACGCCACCAAAAGATACGTTGTTCGATATTCCACGAGGTTTTGCCGTCTTCAACTTCTTTGCAAAAACCAACGCGATTGCCCCAATAATAAATTGAAATCGCGCCGGCAGTTCCAACTCCGCCGAGATCGTGCAGATATTCGAGAACCAATGTTTTTGCGCCTTGGCGTGCCGCAGAAATTCCTGCCGGTGCACCGGTTGTCCCGCCACCAACCACAACAACATCGTATTCGCCAATCACCGGAATTTTTTGTTCCTGCTGTTTCACAAAACCAAGCGGCTTTTTGTACGCTTTCACATTCGAGAGCGATTCCTTAATCTCACCGGAAACTTTTTGTTGCCCAGTTGCAGGAACTTGTTGCATGGTTACAGGAACAAATTTCAAATGTTCAGGTGAAATATTCTTGATTGCTTTAATCTCTTCCGCCGCTTGTTGACCCCACACTTTCGATTGCTTAATAAATTCAACCGTTCCGAATTTTTTAACGTGTGGTATTGGAACAGAAATATGATCCGCTATAAATTGTTGATTGGGATCAAATGTTGCCAAACGAATTTGTGTTTCTAATTCGTTTCGCAATTTCAAATCGCCTGTCAAATAAGCCGCTCTTACTTCATCGGCAATATCGAATGTGTAACGAATCATTGGATAAACACCTGCTTTGGCATCTTGTTGTTCCAGAAAATTCCATGCTCCTTTCGGCGGTTGTCCGTAAAACGGTTCGCCCATAATTTCATACGACGAATTTTTTAACAACGGAAATTTTTTCGTATCAATTTGTTTTGGTTCACCGCCAATCACAACATATTGAGCTGTAAAATTTTCTTTGACAGATTCGTCGTTTGATTGATTCAAATCAGAAGTGTTGGATTTCGTAATTTGAATTTCATATTTAGACAAATCAAATTGTGGTACAGATAATACTTTTTTTGCCAGAATTGCTTGTTTTCCAGCGCGGTTGTTGATAACGGCTCCACCGATAATCTGTAGTTCATCAGCAAGAGTGCCGATACAATAAGTACTGTACAAAAATTGAACGCCGGCATCAAGTAATGCTTTATCGAGCGTCATTTTAACATGCATTGGACGCGGCGCGGGATGCGTGTACGGTGATTTGCCGTCAGCGTTCCAAGGTTTGGGTTGCGGAATTGCCAACTTGTTCGGAAGAACAACAATTTCACCAAGCAAAATTCGTTTCGATTTTTCCGACTTTTTAATTTCAAGTTTCAAATAACGTGTGGAAACGGGTTTATCGAGTTCGAGACGAAATTCATCAACAGAATCGTAACCGCGCAGATTTTTCGTATTCAAAACTGGTTTCGGTAATTCGTTCCATTGTTTTTCGTCATCGCTTGCCGAAAGAACAACATTGTCCATCACAAAATCGTTTTGCCGATGAAAACCGAGTAACGACACAACACCAACTTGTTGCGAATTTTCGAGATCAAGAATAATTGTTGTGTTTCCGTTGACTTGCAAACTTTGAGTGACGGAATCGGCGGCAACACCATCGGCAAGCCGATTTTTTTTATTTGTTTCGGGATGTGCTTTGTCGATTTGTTGCTCAATTTTGTACGTAAATGGAATTTTGTTATTGGCTTGAAGGATTAACAACGCTGATGGTGTTGGCAAGCCGCGATTGGGATCGTTAAAGATTGTGGCGGCGAACGGGTCGTCGAGTTTTTCGTTGGGGTCGAGCCAAAGATTTAGTGTTGCGGTTACATCTTCGCCGAGAGAGGGAAATTGTGTGATGAGCATCGTTTTGGCTCCGGCTTTCTGGGCTTCGATTGCCGCTGCGACATTCCCTGTCGAACCGCCGATAACCAACACATCAACTTCGTAAGCAATCGGAATTTGCCGCTCCGAAACCGTTACATATTTGTCCTGCGCCGAAATCAACGGAACAAACAATGACGCAAAAAGAAGCGAAACCGCTTGAAAACCAAACAACGAAATAAACAAAAATCGTTTCATAATAAGATATTCCTTATTCGTAAAAGTGTGTCAAAAATTTTCAGATTCTCATATTTTTTTTAACACGAAAATCTGACCGAAATAAACAATCTGTTTGTTTGAACTATGATTTAATTGATCATTTGATTTGCAATGATTTTTACAACACATTATAGTTTAATATAATCATCATCGTCTTCCACCAATCACCGTTCAGACAATTGCGATTTTGATAATTATTGTGCTTTTGCCGAATTGATAAAAGGTTTAACTTTGATTTCAAAATAATTGTTTTTATCAATGTCGTACATAATTGGTGTTGTTTCAACCGAAGAATAAATTGGATCAATAAGAGAAACATATCCAACATCATCTTTTCCCGGTTTGGGCACAAAATCCGGTTGGATTGTTTGCGCACCGGTAATAAAAACTTTGTAATGCCCCGATGGAACTCCGTCTTGTTCTTTGTCCGAACCGATTACAAAATTTCCGCCGGTTCGTATTGTTCCTCTGGCATAATGTGATTCCGATTGAAAAATAATTGTTCCGCATTCTAACGGAGTACCGTCTTCGAAAACAACCTTTCCCTTAACGGCAAGATAATTTCCACAGCCGGAAAAAACAATCACACCAAAAAGTAAAAATAAAAATCGAATATAAAAATTTTGTGAAAACATAAATCAATCCTGTTTGAAATGTTTTTGTTATGGTAATGTTACCGCTTCGCCGTCATCAACTCGTGTGAGTGGATAAAGCACTTTGTCGGGGCTTGTCGTAACAGGTAATCCTCGAACAGAACCGTCACCAATCAGAAAGTTACAAATTCCTGAATGCCAACTACCAAATCCATACAAACCACCGGTACTAGTATCTGATCCAACCGTAGCGGTTGGTTGAAGAGCGTTTTGAGTTGTATTATCCATGAAATCATTGGGACGACATAAAGCGATGGAGGCTTTGATATTCCTTGCCGCTCCCACTGCATATCGTCCGGCGGAAAGATAAGTCATGTCAGCCGAATAAGCAATATCTGCATTATCTTGGTTACCTTTAGAAAATCCTAAATATCCCGAAGGAATATGTTTTTCGCCGAGTAACAATTGATTGCTTGTGCCGTCTTGCCAATACGCCATGTCGTCACGTACATTCCATTTATTAAACGCTCCCAAAACTCCGTCGTCCGGTTCGGCTACTAAAGGCAAACGAATCGGACCGTATTGCAATCTATAATGATTTGCACTATTAGCAATATAATATAGATGCCAATATTGAATTGTATCACAAATCATCGGAACGGCGTAATCACCAAGAGGACCAGGTTCATCTGTGCTGGCGGTTGTTCCCGTATAAATCGAATCTGAACCGCCTGACCGTCGAGTCGGGCAACGATAAACTGAAACAGCGGCAAACCCTTGTTGTTCTGCATCGGAAAACCTTCCCCACCAATCAATAGTTCCTTTATTAGTGTAACCGATCGCCGTTTTATCACCATCGACATGAACAATAACATCAAAACCGGTTCGGGCAAGAGCTGTCGCATGGGCATCTCGACCATCAATTAAATCATAAAGTGATTGTTGTTCTATGTACGGATAAATCAAGAGGAAAAAAGAAGCACGTGAAACTCCTTCCGTCGTAGAACCAAGTGTAATTGGTGGCAAACCATTTTGAGCAGCGTGAAAATTGTGTACAGCTACTCCAATTTGCTTCAAATGGTTGGAACATTGCATCCGTCTTGCTGCTTCGCGCGCCGCTTGAACTGCCGGTAGCAGAAGAGCGATTAACACGCCGATAATCGCAATCACCACAAGAAGTTCGACCAACGTAAAACCGAACCGCAAAGACCGTGAAAGAGTTGAGAGTTTTTTGGAAAAACGTCGAAAAATCGACCACTCTCCACTATCCGTTCTCAACACGCCCCTCCATATAGCCCCCCCCCCCCTGGCTTACGCAATTTATCCATTTTAACATTTGGCTTTTCGCAAAAAATATTGCCCAAAAGCCGACAACACATTTGACTAAATTTTTCATCGTTATTTTCCTTATTTTGTAAGGTTTTCTCGAAATCATCGTGAAATATTTGTCGCAAACGACGCGACAAAATGACGTAACACGATTGAATTAGATTCCTAGTTTACATAAAGTATTAAAAAAGTCAAGTGGAATTTTTTTCATTTTCCAAAAAATAACAGCATTTCACGCCCTGATCCGTATTGCACTGAACAATCTCTAAAAACTCAATTTTTAGCCCCAAAAATATTCACAAGTCTTGGCTGCTCAAATATGTGATTTTTAAAGAAACAAAGATTTTTCGAAAGCCGATCAGCGGTTCGCGAGGATTGGAAAATAACGGGAATAGACCGTTCGCTTTACAGAATTAAGTTAGCTCAAC
>JAIRTV010000283.1 GCA_031254675.1 Planctomycetaceae bacterium
CTAACATCGAATCAACACATTTTTCAAGATATTTCTCGCAGTTATAAACTGGTACAATAATCGAAATCGTTTCGCTCATAAAAAATTTTTCCAGAGATAAAAAAGGGGTTCTAAAATAAAATGTAACTCTTTAATAGTTTAAGGTTTTCCAAAAACAAAATTGTTAAAACGGTTTCAGGCAACCGAAATATTGTATCATAACAACAATCAAATTTCAACGACAAAATTATCGAAATTATTATAAATCACGAACGTTTCTTGTCAAGTATGTTTTACCATTATGGATTTTCCATTCCTGTGCATTAAACCAATTCCATCGTTTTTCCAATTCGGGCATCCATTTTAGGCGTTCACTACTGTCTTCCCATACCAGAAGAGATTCAAAATACCGCAATATTTTTTGAATAGTGAAACGGTCACTGGAATACGCAACATCAGTCAAACCATGATCATAAAAAAGATTGACTTTATTGATTTGTAAATCAATAAAATTGCATATTGTTTGCGTGGATATTTGCATGAATCTTTTGGTATGTTCGCCGTCGGGACGTTGCCGATGATAATAGCGATCTTCACCCGAACAAACCAACACCGTGTTGCAAGCAAGATACCATTGCGCCAAAAACAACGTTTCAGGGTAACTCGTGTTGATGTCAAATCGCCTGTTTTCCAATTGCTTGCGTTGACATAATTTCCCGATAACTAGCGACGTACAAGGCGGTTCCGTATCAAGATATTCTTGCCAGAAATCTTTTGCAGGATAAAAACCGGTTAATTGTAGCGGAATCGGTAAAAGGTCAATTGGTAACACATTATAATCCGATTCCGGCGCAAACACGATATTATGAAACATTGCTAAATCCGCATTATTCCGAGTGATTGCTTCGTATAACTCGGCGTACATATCGGGATGAAGATAATCGTCGCTGTCCACGAACGAGACATATTCTCCCGTAACATTATCCAACCCTTGATTTCGGGCAACGGCAACACCGGCATTCGGCTGATGAATTACTTTTACCCGTTTGTCTTGTTGGGCATACCGATCACAAATAGCAGGACAACCGTCAGTAGAACCGTCATCAATCAATATTACTTCAACATCGGTATAACGTTGTTGAAGAATGGAATCAACACATTGTTCTAAATATTTTGCGGTGTTATAAACCGGCACAATAATAGAAATTTTTTGGCTCGTCATTGGAATCTTTTGAATTTTTAGGGCTGATTTTTTCGAGGAAAACAACGTGTCCACAAAACAACAAGTACCGGCGTTACATACACACCGACAAATGTTTCCATTAACATACCGCCGCAAACCGGTGTACCGATTGCGTTACGACTGACCGCTCCGGCACCAGTGGCAAGTACCAACGGAATCACACCAAGAATAAACGCAAACGAAGTCATCATAATTGGACGTAATCGTTTTTTACCGGCATAGATTGCCGCATCAACTCCAGACATACCGTTGCGGTATTGTTCAACAGCAAATTCTGTAATGAGAATCGCATTTTTCGCGGATAAACCGACGATCAAAATAAAACCGATTTGCGTGTAAATATTTATACCGATAACCATTACTGTTGCCGCAATCAATGCTCCAGCAATTCCCAACGGTACCGCCATCAGAATCACAATCGGTGTTGACCAATTTTCATATTGAGCGCACAAAACAAGGAACGCAAATGTAACACATAAAGCAAAAAGTATTCCTGCTGTATTGCCGACCGACGCTTCCTGATAAGTCATACCAGACCACGCGAAACTAAAATCGGGATAATTTTTCATCACTGCTTCAACGGCTTCCATTCCTTTGCCCGAAGCAACATTGAAATTCAATTGCCCCTGAATATACGCGCTGGGAGCAAGTTGATAACGGTTCACAATCTGAGGTCCAACCGTTTCTCGAATCTCCGCAATAGAACGAATCGGAATCATTTGTCCGTCCGGATGCCGAAATTCAACATTCAACACGTCATCCGGTTTCGTTCGGTATTCGCCAAGCGCCTGAACGTAAACCGTAAAGTTATTGTTAAATTTAGTGAAATTATTAACAAACGCCGAACCATAATAAGCCGTCAAAGCATTGGTGAGTTCGCTCATTGATCCGCCCAGCTTTAATAATTTGTCGCGATCAATATCCAAAAAATAACGTGGAGAATAAGGTGAAAAATTTGAATTCACTCCGGCAAATAATCCTGTTTGACGCAATTGTTCACAAATTTCCTGAGCCGCTTTATAAAGTTCGTTTGATCCTTTTCCGTTACGGTCAAGCAGTTGAAATTCAAGACCGCCGATAGCACCGGTACTAATCGCAGAAGGAGCTGGCGCTACTAAAACTTTAGCATCCATAAATCCTAACATTTTAATATACCATTTCAAAAACAACGATTGGGATGTAAGTTCATTTCCTTGCGGTCTTCCTTCTTTAGGTTTGATTCCGAAGAGAGATAAAAAACGTTCAGAACGAGTCGGATATCTTTCTTTCCACGGTTTCAAGGTAATTACTCCAAAAGCGGCGTTCGTTTCCATGCCGTCAAAAAGCGAGAAACCGTTAATAAATGTAATATTTTTAATTCCGGCGTTATCGGCTTCGAACATCGTCTGAATTTGGCGAACAACATCCTGAGTTCGTTCTAATGTCGCTCCGTCCGGCAACTGAACAACACAGAATAATATTCCCTGATCTTCGTTCGGCATAAAACCGGACGGCAAAACCTTAAACGCTGCAAAAATTAAACCGAGTAACAAAAACCAACAAAATAACACCACTCCCCAATGAGCAATAAACCAATGAATAGTTCGGTTGTAAAAATGGACATAGCCGTCAAAGAAATAATTAAAAATACGGAAGAAAAAGTTTCGTTTTTCCTTTTCGATACTTTTACGCAGCAAAACGGCTGCCAAAGCAGGCGCCAATGTCAAAGCGCAAATAGTGGAAATAGCGACAGAACCGGAAATAGTCAATGCGAATTGCCGATAAATTCCGCCGGTCATTCCCGCCATCATTGATGTTGGGATAAGAATTGCCATTAAAACAAGCGTGGTGGCAATAACCGGTCCGGTAACTTCAGTCATAGCTTTGCGTGCTGCATTGTAAGGCGATAGACCTTCTTCATCAATAATCCGTTGAGTATTTTCGATTACGACAATCGAATCATCCACCACAATTCCAATAGCGAGAATTAAACCGAACAGCGTGAGTGAATTGATTGTGAAGCCGAGCATCCACATAATAAAGAAACAACCGATCAGCGAAATCGGCACTGTTGCAATCGGCACCAACGCCGCCCGCCAACTTTGTAGAAACAAAAAGATAATCACAATCACAATCACAACACACTCAATCAATGTCTGTTGTAATTCTTCCAACGCAATATGAATGAAATCGGCGGCATTAAAAGCGATGTCGTAGGTTATTTCTTTTCCGAAAAGTCCCTGAACCTCTCTCATATTTTTGAGAATATTTTCGAGATCATTGGTTACTTTGAGGGCGTTTGAACCGGACATTTGATAAACCGCAACAGAAACAGCCGGAATTCCGTTGTAAATTGAATCCGTCTGATAACTCATCGAACCCAGTTCAATAACGGCAACATCTTTAAGCCGAAGAACCGTTCCATCTTGATCTGTTCGCAAAATAATATTTTCAAATTGCGATGTTTCGGTAAATTGACCAAGAACAACAAGCGGTAAATTGAATTTGGTGTTTGCCGGTACTGGCGGACTGCCGAGACGACCGGAAGCCACCGCAACATTCTGAGTTTGCAGCGCGTGCAACACTTCAGTTACCGAAATTTCTCGCGCTGACATCAATTCCGGATTCAACCAAATCCGCATACTGAAATCCATTGCGTTAAACACCATGACATCGCCAACTCCTTCTGACCGAATCAATTGATCTTGGATATTGATTTTTACGAAATTGGCAAGATAAAGACTGCGTTTTTCCGCTTCGTCGTGGGACAGGGTTTTCTTTTGTTTATAATCTTCCAAATCTTGCGGACGATAAAACGACAACAGCGCGAGCATATTCGGCGACGCTTTACGAACAACAACGCCGTTTCGTCGGACGGGTTCCGGCAACGCGGTAACAGCAATATTGACGCGGTTTTGAACAAGAATGGCGGCGGTGTCAGGATCAGTGCCGGGCTGAAAAGTTACGGTAATTGTCATGCCGCCATCGCTGGTACTGGACGAAGACATTGATAACATCCGTTCCACGCCGTTGATCTGTTTTTCAATCGGAACAGCAACTGTTTCGGCAACCGTTTCGGCACTGGCACCAGCATAAAATGTGGAAATTGTTACCGTCGGAGCTCCAATGTCAGGAAATAAATCCACCGGTAAAAGAACATAAGAAACAGCACCACCAAGTAAAATAATCAGCGAAATAACGCAGGCAAAAACTGGTCGGTCAATAAAAAAATGTGATAGAGACATTACAATGAATGGAAAGGAAAATAATGATTCAAACTAAAGAAATAGTTATTTTTTCTGATTAACCGATTCGGTGTTTTTTTCTTGTGCGTTTTGTTCTTCTGTATTTTTCTCCTCGACTTCTATATCTTTCTCTGTATTTTGTTCTTTTTTCTGTTCGCTATGATTTTCAGTTTTCGGTTCGTTTGTTTCTGGTTTGTCTTGCTGTTTGCTGTTGACGATATCAACTTGGACACCATCTCTGACATTTTGTATTCCGCGAACAACATAACGTTCACCTTGTTGTAATCCTTTCAGAACAATCCGTGTTTGATCGGGTTGTATTTCTCCAAGTTCGATATTCCGGCGGTGAGCAATACCTTGGTCATCGACCACAAAAATATAGTGTTGATTCAAATCAATATTGACGGCTTCCAAATGAACAAGGACGGCGTTTTTCTGTATTCCTTCTAAAATTCTAATTCGACAAACTTCGCCAGGTAACATTTCATAACGCGGATTTGGTATTTCGCCGCCAATACGAAGTGTTCCGGTGGACTGATTGATCGTATTGCCAAGAGCTTTAATAACGCCTTTGAATGGATAATTCCCGACAATCGGGGTAGAACCTTTGAAAAATCCCATTTCAAATTCTTTTATTTCATCTGGTTCGCCCATTTCTCTTCGGCGGATGTATTCATCTAAAAGACGGTGAAATTCTTCATCAGTGATGGAAAAAATCACGCCCATCGGATCAATGGTAACAACTGTTGTGAGAATGGAATTATTTGTTCCTGGTCCGACAAGATTGCCAATAGCAATTTCGGTTAGATCGGTTTTTCCAGTGATTGGGCTGATCACTTCCGTAAATTTCAGATTGAGTTCTGCTTGAGCGAGAGTGGCTTCGGCGTCTTGTACTGCGGCGGCGGCTTGTTCTCTTGAAGAAATATCCGTTTGCATATCCAGATCAGTCATTGCATTTTGTTCGCGCAACTGACGTGTTTTTGCCAAAGTTGATTCCGCCAACGCTAATTTGGCTTTGCTGGCGTTCAATTTTGCCTGAGCAGATTGAACGGCGATGAGATAAGAAGTTTGTTCGATTAAAAACAGTGGTTTATTTTCGGCGACAACATCGCCTTTTTTGTAGAGACGTTTTTCTAAGACTCCGGTTACGCGGGCGGGAATTTCTACTGATTGAACCGCGGTTGTTTTTCCGGTAGCGTAGAAGTATTTCGGAACATCCCGAACAATCGCCTCTTCGACGTGAACGCGAGGAGTTGGTGGTTGTGGCATCTGAAAATTGCATGATGTTACGAACAACAAAGACAACGCAATTGAGAAATGTACCCAAAACAGGGGACGTCTCATGCTAATAAAGAGAATGATGAATAAACTTCGTAGTAACATTTTTTATTGAATAGTGACTAAACTTCAACGAGGAACGATCCCAAGGGGTTATAAAAGTATTACAAAAACGGCAATTTTTGTTTTCCAAAATTTTGAGCCGTTGTTTTAAGCTGATTACGTGATCAACTTAAAGACAGTTCCATAACTTACAAAAAAATGTTAATTCTGTCAATCCCCTATTTTACAAAGTTAAACCGAAAGAAGAGAGGGAATAGATATTAGGAGAAAACTATTCCATATATTTTGTGTTTTCCGTGTCAAATAAAATCATCGCAAAAATAAACATTAACTGGACTTTTGCAAATTTTATAACTAGTTATATCAAAAGGAGGATTTTTATAAACAAAAAATTATGTATCCAAACATGACCAAATTTTTACCTTTTTATTTTGATAATCAAGGATTTTACCAAAATGACAAATCATTTATGATCATAGGGAAAGATATTGCCTTTCTGACAGCGTTTTTTAATTCATCTCTTTTTAAGTTTTGTTTTTTAAATAATTTTCCTGAATTACAAGGAGGAACAAGAGAATTAAGAAAAATATTTTTTGACAAAGTACCTGTTTTGAAAATTGATAATGAAACAAACAAGATATTTGAAGAAAAAATTGTAGAGATTCAAAGATTAAAATCGAAA
>JAIRTV010000343.1 GCA_031254675.1 Planctomycetaceae bacterium
ATCTTCGTAGAAACACTCACCATGTACCTCTACAAAAATCAAATTTTTCAAATATAATTTGAATCTATTACAAATCTAGAAATTAGATTTGGATTATTGAGTTCGAAACATTTATTACAGTTCACTTAAACAACAAAATATTATGAAAGACATTATTTTAAACAATCTCAAACAGTATGGTCAGGAACATCTTCTTACGTTTTGGGATTCCCTTTCCCACTCGGAACAACAGGAATTGATCGATCAAATTCAGTCTATTGATTTTGCGTTGATTGCCAATCTTTACCAACATCGGAACACTCCGGCGGAATCATTGACTTTGGCGGATCAGGCAAGCGATCCACCATCTTATAAATTTTCCACTGTTACCGATCCAACACCCTGTCAATCACAAAAACCTATTGCTGTCCAGGAAGCGGTAACAGCAGGAGAGGAAATGTTGCGACAGGGAAAAGTAGGTGTTATTCTTGTTGCTGGCGGGCAGGGAACACGACTCGGTTTTCCTCACCCCAAAGGAATGTATCCCATCGCTCCAGTCAGCGAAGCGACTTTGTTTCAATTTCATTTTGAAAAAGTTCTTGCCACTTCACAACAATACGGTTATCAAATTCCGTACTGTATTATGACCAGTCCGGCAACACATCATGAAACCGTTGACTTTTTAGAACAGAAAAACTATTTCGGTTTACGGAAAGAGGATGTTTTCATTTTTTGCCAAGGAACAATGCCTGCTGTTTCATTGGAAACCGGTCAAGTTTTACTCAATTCCAAAAACAGTATTGCGTTAAGCCCTGATGGTCATGGCGGAATGCTCGCCGCCATCGCACGAAAAAACGGAAACGGAATTTCTGTATTGGATTGTCTGCGTCAACGCGGAATTGAATATCTGTTTTATAATCAAGTTGACAATCCGTTGGTGCGGATCTGTTCACCGGAATTTTTGGGTTATCATCTTTTGAGTGGTTCGGAATTGACGAGTCAGGTCATTCGCAAACGATTTCCTACTGATAAAGTCGGTAATATTGTTGAAGTTAATGGTCGGCTTTACATGATCGAATACAGTGATTTACCGGAAGAGGTTGCCCGAAAAACCAATTCGGACGGTTCACTCAAAATTTGGGCTGGAAGTATTGCGGTTCATATCTTCAATACCACACTCCTTGAGCAAAACTCAAAAATCACAACCGCATTGCCGTTTCATATTGCCCGTAAAAAAGTTCCGTTTGTTGACCTTCAGAGCGGAGAACAAATTAAACCGGATAAAGAAAACGCCATTAAATTTGAACGGTTTATTTTCGATCTTCTTCCTTCGGCAAAAAATGCGGTTGTGGTCGAAGTCGATCCGCCCAATCATTACGCTCCACTCAAAAACGCTACCGGTTCATCATCTGATTCACCGGAAACCGTTAAACGCGATCTTATCGCAATGTATGCTGATTGGCTAAACAAAGCCGGTGCGGTTGTTGTTGCGGACACTCCAATCGAAATTTCTCCGTTGTTTGCCGATTCGCCGGAAAAAATTAAGCAAAAAATCGAAAAAGGTACTGTATTCAATAAACCAACCTATTTGAAAAACTAAATTCAACTTGCCGAATCGACTCCGCACACTTTATGATTCGGTTTTATTTTTTGCAACGTACAATAAATCACCGTTTCATGAATTACACTTCCATCAAACGATAAAGCCAAAGAAAATATCAGAAATTGATTATTGATTCCAAATCCCAATGTCTTCAGAACCAAACACAATTCGCGAAATTTCTTCTGACGAAAAGATTTTGTCTGCTTATCTTGATGGTGAATTGTCGTTGCAAGACCGCCAACTTGTTGAAAGCCGGTTGGCAACAGAATCAGAATTTCGAACTCTTTTGGCATCGTTGGAGGAAAGTTGGCAATTACTCGATTTATTGGAACGAGTTGAAGTCGATAAAAAACTTGTCGAATCGACACTTGAAACGGTTATTGTTTCGGAAGAACAAAATGTTTCGAAACGGCAAGTTCGGACCAAACGATGGTATTTTGCAAAAACAATTCTAGCGGGAATTTTGTTTCTTTTATTTTTTGGTTTTTCGTTTCGTCTTGGAGAACATCTGGCGCCGGATAACAATTATTGGCTTCGAATTGCTTCGCCGATAATTGATCGGTTGGACATGTATTTAACGGTTGTGGATGATGATCCTGAATTGCTTCGTCTTCTGGCAGAGCAACGACTTTTTTTGCCAACTCTTTCCGCAGGAGCGAAACCGATTGACCCGAATGAATATCGTCCTTCGTCTTCTGTTCGGATATTGGATTCTCTTTCGGTTCATCCGTCGTTTGCGGAATGGAAACGGCGCGTCAAACGAATTCAAAATCTTGACGAATCACTTTATAATCGGTTCTACAACAACAGTAAAAAATTTCAGAACCTTTCACTGGAGAAGAAACGAAAACTCAAAAAATTGCACGAGAGTATCGAACGTTCGCCGCGTCGTTACGAACTATTTCAAACACTCCAAAACTATTACAATTGGCGTAAATCGTTACAATCGTACGAAAAAACAGATTTACGTCGTCCTCTTCCGGCAACGGAACGTGTGAAACAAATTGCAGCGTTGAAAAACCATTTGGACGCCAACCAACCGGAAACGATTACTGTTCCGCTTTTGTCGGAAATCCTGAACTCAAACGCCGATCTTGCTAAAGCGTTAGATCGCCTTTCCATGCAAGAAAAAGAAATCCTACTCAATACAACTCCCGCACAAATAATCGGTGTTTTGTTGGAACAACTTGATCGCGAAAGAAAATAACAATTTCACGAATTAGATTACATTATTGGTCGAGTGCAAGCGGAATTGGCGCGCGTAAGAGTGTTTAAAATGTCATTGTGCGTGCCAATTTCGCTTGCACTTATTGTAATAATAAATATGTTTTTTTAAGATTACTTCGACACGCAACAACCTGTTTGTCCATAAATTATCAACCTCCCAATTGCTACCCATGACGTTTGCGAATCCATTGTTGTTGGTTCGTTTGATAAATATGATAATTCCTTTTAACGGCTCATTACAGCAAAAAACAAAATCATCAGGTACAACATATCGGTCGGGTGCTGATATAATCGAATCATATTTTTTATTGTGAAAAGCCTCAACATATTTTTTTGATTGTTCTATGAGTGGTAGTTTATTTTTGAAATGAAATCGTTCCCAGACTCCACGTTCCCATAGTCCGTTGTATCTTTCAACGTTTGCCTGAAATCCTGTTTCACGCGGCGGCGCAAAAACAGGAATCACGTCAAGCGACAAGCAAAGACGAATTACTTTACCAATGCCAAGACCATGAGGATGATGCGAACCCGTGAATACTGATGAGTTATCAAATTGTGCGTAGGTAGGACATCCGAATTGTTTCCA
>JAIRTV010000359.1 GCA_031254675.1 Planctomycetaceae bacterium
GATCCGGAAAATGAAAACTCTCAATATCTTCCGGCAACATACAATCAATCAGCAAACGAAAATCCCGATCTGAATATTGTAATTAAAAAAGGACACCAAAAATGGAATTTCCAATGTGTTACTCAATAATTACACTTTCCAGAAGATTTGACAAAAAATATTTTTGAAGGATTTTTGCTTTTTTTACTGGTTGTTGCTTGGTTTTTTTCGATTTAAATGCACTTTGATGATATAACTGGACTTTTGCAAAGTTGTGTTTCACCCTGTAAATCAAAGGGTTTGAAACATTGAAATCACCTGATTTTGCTATATTATTGTATCGTATATTTCGTCTATAAAAGTTGTTCTAAAAATCAATATGTTGAAATATCAAAGACTTTACAAATATCGTTTCAACAATTTTCTGATTTTTTTTGTTTCATAATATGCAAAAAATTGAGCAAAATTGAATTATAAGTCCTTTTGATATAACTAGTTATAAAATTTGCAAAAGTCCAGTTTTTAATCTTTCACCAAATACATTTTTCTGCGACAAAAGTTACAAAAACGCTGAAAAATTTCTTTTATTTTGAAGTGTTTGTCAATTTACAAATAGTATTATCTGCTAAATCTCTTAATTCTCCCAAGCATGATTTTGCCCGAACCCGATATCATTCTTAATTCGCCCAAAGTTCCTGAAATTCTATTGCCGAAAAATTAGAGCCCAATCCGATCCACTTGACAGGTTGAGCAACCAACAAGATAATGGGTCGATCTTTATTTTTCCTGATTTGAGCTAAGATGTTTTTCTGTTGAATGTAACTACGGTTCAATGTTGTGGATATGGTTACTCGATAATTGTTGTCGTTGTTCTGTTGTCAACTATGTTGAATTTATTTCGTTGAAACTTTATTTATTCTGAATTTTATGTATTGGTCAAAAACGTTGATTCCTACCATGAAAGAAACGCCGGAAGGCGCGGAAATTCCTTCTCATGTTTTGATGCTTCGTGCGGGATTGATTGCTCAAGTGATGGCGGGTGCCTACACTTATTTACCTCTTGGTCTTCGGTCGCTTCAAAAAGCAACTCAAATTGTTCGCGAAGAGATGAACCGTGCCGGAGCCGTCGAACTTCTCATGTCGGCACTTTGTCCGATTTCGCTTTACGAACAAACAAACCGAGTTGAAGCGTTTGGCGATGTTCTGATTAAATCCCAATTGGTACGTGGTGGAAAAAAGATTCCGGTTGTATTTTGCCCAACACACGAAGAGGAAATAACCGATCTTGTTTCGCGTTTTGTTTCGAGTTACCGGCAACTTCCGATCACGTTGTACCAGATTCAGACGAAGTTCCGCAACGAAGAACGTCCACGATTCGGGGTGTTGCGAACCAGCGAATTTATTATGAAAGACGCTTACAGTTTTCACACAACATTGGAATCGCTTAACGAAACGTATAAAAAAATGTACGATGCGTATTGTAAAATATTCCAACGTTGTGGGTTACCGTTTTTGCCGGTGGAAGCGGAATCCGGACCGATTGGCGGTGATGCGTCGCACGAATTTATGATTCCGTCTCCGAATGGCGAAGATAAAGTAGTTCACTGCGAAGCCTGCGGTTACGCCGCCAACACGGAAAAAGCCGAAATCGGTTCGACCGGTAAAGATCAACTGTTGGAAACCACGCCGTTCAAACCAATTGCGGAATTGGACACGCCCAACGCTCATACAATTGAGCAAGTTTGCGCGTTTCTCAAAGTGAAACCGGCAAAGTTGATCAAGACGCTTATTTATGTTGCGGACAATCCGCAGTCGAATGGTCGTTTGCAACCGATTGCGGTGTTAATTCGTGGTGACCACGAAGCGAACGAAAATAAGATTAAACGGGTTCTCAACGCAACGAAATTGGAGTTGGCGGATGTGAACACAATTGAGACGGTAACAGGTGCGCCGGTGGGTTTTGCGGGACCGGTTGGTTTGGCACAACAAATTCCAATTTACGCCGACTATGCAGTTATGCAAGTTGCCAACGCAATTGTGGGGGCGAACAAAGCCGACAAACACCTCGTCAATGTCAATCCGTTTCGGACTCCTCAAGGCGATTGGATGCCGGACAAGGTTGATGATTTTCGCAACGCGGTTGATGGCGATGCGTGTCCGCGTTGTAGTTCGACGATGAAAATTCGGGAAGCGATTGAGGTGGGACATGTTTTCAAATTGGGAACAAAATATTCGGACAGTTTGAATGCGCGATTTCTTGATGCGGACGAAACGCAAAAAACAATTATTATGGGGTGTTACGGTATTGGAGTGAACCGGATTATTGCGGGGCTTATTGAAACTTCGTATGATGAGGCGGGAATGATATTTCCGGTGAATCTTGCGCCGTACGAAGTGGTGATTTGTCCGCTGAAAGTGTCTGACGAACGTGCTATGAAATTGGCGGACGAGTTGGCACAAAATCTGCAAACGCAAGGACAAATTGATTGTTTGGTCGATGATCGTGATCAACGTGCGGGCGTCAAATTCAAGGATATTGATTTAATTGGTTTTCCTCTGCGTGTTGTGATTGGCGACAAGGGGCTTGCGGAAAACAAAATCGAAATCAAATGGCGTTGGGAAAAAGAAACGACAATGATTCCAATTAACGAAGCGGTTGAAACAATTACCCAGTGGATCAAAACAGAACGCGAAACCGGTAAACGCTTCGCCAATCGAACAAAATAATCGAATCATTCCGCGCATCTCATTTTTTCCGTGTTCAAATTGTCAAGGAACAGATCAAACATAGAATACACCGAAAAAGAACATGATAAAAAAACAGTGTAACCGTTCACGGTAATTTTAAGCCATTTCAAATCTTTCGGACAAGTGCACCAAAAGTTAAACATTCAACTCCATGTGCCAAACCGCGAATGTGTATTGCCGGCAAAGCTGGAACAAAAATAAAACTTCATCTCGAATTTCTTGAAGGTCGATTGTACCTACCAATCATTCGTGTTGA
>JAIRTV010000444.1 GCA_031254675.1 Planctomycetaceae bacterium
GGAATAAACCCATCTTCCGAACCGGTAATCACTCCTTCAACCGTAATAACGGCAACTTTACGTTTAGCGTTTTGGTTGCCGGAAATGAATTTTTCGGTGAGGTTGGTTTCGGAAACTTGTTGTATGGACGCACTCACAGCACCTATCATAAACAACATAAACAAACCAGCCATGCCAATGAATCCCACAACAAGGAAAATCATCACAAACCGAAATACATAAGTTCCACAACCGACTTGCGGTTCCGGTTGAAAATAAACCGGTTGATAAGGCGGCGGCGTAAAACGTCCACTCCCCGCTCCCGATGGAGAACCTGTTGGCGATGAACTCGGTTGAGGAATTTCTGTTGAATAAATGTCGTGTGTACTCATTTTTTGTGTTAAAGCAAATGGTTAAGGAAGATTAGCAAACATAAAACTCTGATGCATTATATCAAACGGCAACTCTTGTATTCACCATCAAAAAGCCGCCGATAATAATCACAAATCACACAAGTGTTGACAGATACATAATTAAAGCAAAAAAAGTTTCGACGGCAAGTAGTTCCGGCTGAATTGATGAAAAAAATTCCAGATTGTTTTAGACGGCGTCATGTGGGGTTCGCGTCGCAAGCGGAATTTTTGTTCGAAGATAATTATTCGCTTGCGACACAAATCACAAACCCCACATCCCTCATTTGCGTTTTTATTTTTTCAGAAGATGTTGCCGGTCAACCACGTATAAAATACCGATCAAAACACAAAACAGATGACTTTCACGATTGTACGATAACGCTCCATTATACATACTATCAATAATAATAGCTGTTGCAATAAATAATCCCAGATATTTCCAAGGAGGAATAGAAGTTCGGAAACGGTTGAAGAAAAATAGCAACCATGACAAAAAAAGAACAAGACCAACCAATCCAAATTCCAACGCAATATTGATAAACTCGTTATGTGGATCAACACGTTTAGACGAAATCTGAGTTAATACTTCGTTGCGTCCTCGCTCCATTCCGTAACCCAATATCGGTTTTTTACAAATCGAAGGGAATATCTCTTTCCATAACATAAGCCGGTCTTTTGATTGAAATGCATCTGTTTGGTGTAAGAGATCATTTGTAAATTCCTTAATATCGGTGATTGTTCTATCCAATTTTCGTTCAAAAATAGGAGAATAAGATTGCGCCAGCACAACCATCACAACACAGATCATAACCGCGAGCAACCCGCCTTTTTTCCAATCCCAACTCAAAAGTAATACAGAAATCGTACCAAGAAAAGACATCTGAGCGGTTCGAGAAGGATTGAGCCAAAACAAATAATAGCCGACAAAACAAATAATCCCCCATCGCAACAACAAAAGATAAAAAGTAAGAGCATAACGCCGTTGTCGAAACGGAAAAAATATCAAATCAAGCAGAGAAGTTCGCGACGCTTCTTTCATGCCAAGTAAAAGAGAAATCGGCAACAATCGCCGAACAAACGGAATATTTCTAGAAGTAAATGGAACACAAATCCAAAGACCTGCCCAAAGAACAAGCCCCATACCAAAACAAATCGTGTTGCGATAAAGATTGAGCGAACTCAACTTAACAACACGGTACGGTTCCGGCAATAAATCGAAACTAAAAAGCAACACCAAACTCCAAAGCAACAGAATTGCCAGATTGATTGAAGAAAGCACTGTATTCCGTGTCTCTTTTTTGAAAAAAAGTGTTGCCAAAATCAGTGAAAAAAAGAGCGGATAATGTCCCCACCAATAGCGGGCTGATTCAAGAAAAATTTTAGAATCGCCCATAATTGCCCAATCCCGAAATATTCCAGAGAACGTCAACACAATAAACGGTAAAGAAACCAAAATGAGCGCATTGTGTTTCACAAAGTCAAAACGTTCCCGCCAATGACCGGAAAGAAACCAACAAATTAAAATCAAAACAGAAAAAGCGTCTGATACGGAAATTGAAATTGCAGAAACAATCGGATAGCCAATCGCCAACCGAATCGCCGCACAATGAAAAAAGTTTTGCCAATGAGGAGGTTCATCTCCATAAAAAAAAGTGTTCATTAAAATATCCTTGTCAAATCAATGACGTTTCAAAATAACTTTTAAAACGTTGTTTTCTCTTGTTTTGTGTTTATTTTCTTGTAACAGACTAGGTTAAAAAATCTGTGTTTAGTAAATTAGAACTATTGAATGTAATGATAAAACGATTTCATGTCAAGTCGGTCTTTGACGGATTTGTTGAAAATATTTGAAATTTAATTCCGTGATACTAATTGCAGGCAACTTCGGAACATATTTTTTTATTCAGATTTTATTCGGAATTTTTGTTAAAAATAGATAAACCCGAAGCAAGTAATGTTTCGGCGAAATATTGCCGTGATTAGCAATCATTTGGATATTTCAAATAAAAATTCAACCGATAGATTACAAAATAGATAAACAATTTGTTAAAATGGAAAACATAGAAACATCAAAACTTGATAGGAGTGGGATTGTAATCTATTTTTGTTAATTTATTTTTTCGCAGTAAATGAAAAAACTTAGGATGATTATTTTATGAGATTTCTTCTTCGTGGTCAGGATCAACTTGTGATGATGATTTTTGTGGTATTCTTTTTTGTTTTTATTTTTTCTTCTTCTGTTTCTCAAACCGAATGGCAATCAGAACGAAAAAAAGAATATCAATTTCAAGTGGACATCAACACCGCCACCGTAGAAGAACTTCAGACATTGCCCGGTATCGGCGGAAAATTGGCAGAAGGAATTGCAGAGTATCGCAAAACAAAAGGTCCCTTCAACGATCATTACGAAATAATGAACGTTAAAGGGATCGGCGTTAAAAAACTTAATACGGTTAAACCGTATTTACGCGATTTTCCATGAGTTACTGCAAGTAACTTTGACTAACGATTGATTTTACGTCGAATAAACTCGTAAATCTCGTCAACCAAATGGACTGGAACACGAATGACTTTGGTTTCACAACCAAATTTTCCAGTTCCTTTTGGGCGTCCTGCACCGGAACGTTTCGAAGAACGTTTGGCAGAAGTTTTTTTCACAACAGCTTTCTTAGGCATGATTCATAATAATTGTTATAGGTGGGACTGATAAACGAACAACTATTGTACAAGTCGTTCACAATGAGTAATGAGTAAAAAATTTTTCACTCACTTATTATATTATACAAAAATAATATAATAAATCAAGAGCTAATTTATCGAAAATCGATACAATTACGGATTTTTTAATAAAAAATTGAAAAAACGAAAAAAATATTGTTGCCAATATGTTTTTTATTTGATTATTTTTTACTATTTTTTGTAAAGTTCAAGTGTTGGCTTGAAGCATTCGGCGAAGGCAGAGCAATGCGGCGGGAGCAACACGATCATCAACACGAATAATATTTCGTTTCGAACCGGATTCGACTGCTTGAAGCATTGCGGTTAATTTGGGAAGATCGATCAACCCCATCGTTTCGCAATAACTTGGTTGAAACGCTAAATTTACGATAATTTTATCGGGATTTTGCCGTGCCAATCGTTCAACAAAACGCGATTCCGTACCAACTGCCCATTGCGAACCGGCGGGAGATTCGGTGATCCGTTTCAAAATAAACGCTGTCGAACCGGATTCGTCCGCTTTCTCGACCACATCACGCCGACATTCCGGATGAACAATCACTCGAATATTCGGAAATGTCTTGCGAATTTCATCAATATGACCGACAACAAATTTTTGATGGACACAACAATAGCCGTTCCACAAAATAATTCGGCTATTCTGAATCTGTTTCACAGAATTTCCACCGAAATCGGATTCATTACTGTTCCACAAAGACATTTGTTCTTCGCTAATTCCCATTTTTATCGCGGTATTGCGTCCTAAATGTTGATCGGGAAAGAATAGGACACATTGTCTTTGCGAATTTTGTTGCAACGCTTCGCGAAGAACTGCTTGAGCGTTTGTCGAAGTGCAGGCAATACCATCATGTTGACCGCAAAACGCTTTGAGTTCGGCGGTGGAGTTGACGTAAGTTATGGGAACGATTTCTTTTGGATCCAAGAGGTTGGTTAAAGAGTTCCAGCAGAGTTCGACATCGTGACGTGTTGCCATTTCCGCCATCGAACAACCCGCGTCAAGATCCGGCAAAATAACATCAACCCGACGTCCATCGCGTTGAGCAAGATTTTCGGGACTATTCGCCAGAATATCTGCCGTTTCCGCCATGAAATGAACCCCACAAAAAATAATCGTTTCACAATCAAGATTTTGTGCCGCCGCTGCACTGAGTTGAAAACTGTCGCCTTGTAGATCGGTGTGGGCAACAATTTCTTCGCGTTGATAATGATGTCCAAGAATCAATAATTTTTTTCCCAAATGTTGTCGGATTGCGTCAATCTCACGATGCCAATGGTCAGGTGAACCGCTCTGTAAATTATTGAGTAAATTAGTCTGCAAATTGTTCATAAATCAAAAAACTAAAACCGACTTTTATTTTCGTAATATTTTAAGTGGTTGGAATATTTTCACGAGTGTGAATAAATTGGAAACAATCAAAGCAATCAAGATAATATTATAGAAGAAAAACTTGAAGAATCAAAGATCATTTTTCGTAAAAAATGATTTTTGCATAAAAAATTATTTTTTGCTTGTTGATGGAAACGGTTGTCTTATTTGGCGAAACTTTATTTGCAATAATTGATTTGCAATAATTGATTGGTAACAATTGATATTGGCGAATGATTTTTCCGACTTGATTCAACAAGGACAACAAGCACAGCGTTTTTAATGGTTTGCGAATCGGTTCAATGTGCAATCTGTTCAAAATCCAGACCAATATCATGAACAAATATTGTTCCGAGATATTTTGCGGCTTCGGGTTTTGTGAAGCCGATTTTTTGAGCGTAAAAAGTCAACGTGTAATCAGCAATTAC
>JAIRTV010000482.1 GCA_031254675.1 Planctomycetaceae bacterium
AATGAAGTGCTCCAATAATATTCGCCAAGTTGCAGTAGCGGCACACAATTTTCATGACACTCAACAACGTTTTCCCGCATTTCACGATGACCCGATTCATATAGGACGTTATCTGAACCGCGGCAGTTTTCTCCTTTTACTAATGCCCTATATGGAGCAAACCGCAATTTACGACGTAACCGTCGGAACACCAACCGCACCAATTCTGGCTTATCGGGTACCGGCAGGAAAAACAACTATAGCCGCCCTGCTTTGTCCGTCGGATAGTAACATTACGCTACGAACCGAAAACGATTGTACATGGACAAGTTATCGCGGTAGTCTCGCGGATTTGATTTGCCGAATGGACTTAACTAGTCCGCGAAGTTGGCTTGGTGTCGGAGAACAAACTCGAACATTCGCCAGCATTACTGATGGAACCAGTAATACCGCCATGTTGAGCGAAGGAATCATTCATGACAGCTCCGACGGAGCTCTCGGCGGCAATTACAAAATGCGAATGGCAATTGATGTTTCCACGTATTACAATGTAGAACCCCAGCAATGTCTAAGTCTAAAAGGTCCCAATTTTGAATTTTTGGATCCCAATCAACCGACATTAAATGGTTACGAAGCGTCAACCCAAAGTCACGGTCATAATCTTGGGCAACGAGCGTGGAATGCTTTTCATCATACGGTTGGATTCCACACACTTCTGCCGCCTAATAGTCCAAGTTGTTCTGATGAATGGGAATATGCCTTGGTCAGTGCAAGCAGTAACCATGTTGGCGGTGTTCAGGTTGCCAGAATGGACGCTTCCGTCAGCTTCATTAGCGAAACAATTCATACAGAAAATCTCGATCAGGCAAGCACAATTCCCGGAACATGGGAACCACCAGCTTATCCGTCCAACGCAACACTTGGAATTTTCAGTTACGGCGTATGGGCATCGTTTGGCTCCATCAATGGTAATGAAAATGTTACGTTGCCATGAATTTTCATAAACCGGTTATTTCTTATTGAAGTTTCCGGTTTCAATTTTGTTGTTTTACGGTCATCTTCAAACATTGGAGTTTTTTTATGTTGAAAAAATATTTTGTTGCAATAACATGTTTTTGTTTTATAATTCCGGTCGGGTGTAAACCGTCAAATCCTTATGGCGCTGTACCTGTACGCGGAAATATCACAGTGGACGGTAACGCCGTTCAGGGAATTACCGTAACATTCCGTTCGGTTTCCGGAAACGGCATAAGCGCTTACGGACTGACAGATGATCAAGGAAATTATGTTCTGACCACCGGCGGCGCTCCGTTTGGAACCGGAACCGTGCCAGGAAAATATCACGTCACAATGTCCAAAGTAACCAACAATGAACCACCGTTAACACTTGAAGAATACAACGCATTGGCAACATCAGGAAAACCACACGGTAATAAACCTCATAGTGTAACGTATCAAATTCCCGAAAAATATTCTCAATCCGAAACATCAGGATTTGAACCGGTTGATGTCAAAATTAAAGGCTCAAACATATTCGATTTCAAGTTAGTAAGTACGCCATGAAAACAATATTTTGTCATCGACAATGGGGTGTTAGGAAACCAATCACCCCACAGTTTCAAGAATTATGTTGTCTTGACGTCCAATGTTGTTTTGAGTATAGTTGTCAATTCGGTAGATTTCACTGGTCAATGATATAAATTCAACAAAAATGATAAGGAAATTCCCAATGTCAACCACCAATGTTCACGACATACCAAAATTGTCTTTTGATGAAGTTTGGGCAATTACTCAAGAAAGTGCTAGACTAATTCAGGAAATCAACAAAACAAGACAAAAAGACGCAAAAAAAATAAAGAAACAAAGGCAGAAAGACGCAAAACGAGCGAAGGAAAAACAACAAGAAACTGAAAAAAAGATTGCAGAAGTTTGGACATTGGTTAAACAAACAGACGAGCAAATTAAACGAACGGAAGCACAACTCAAACGAACGGATGAACAACTCGGAAAGTTAGGCAATCGGTTTGGTGAGGTTGAGGAATATTTGGTTGCGCCCAGTATTGTGGAAAAGTTTAATGAGTTCAATTATCATTTCAACTCTGCCGGTCGTAATATTAAAATTTATGGTGAAAACAAACAAAAAATAGCAGAAGTTGATATTATGTTGGAGAACAATGATTTTATTCTTTGTGTGGAAGTCAAAGTTAAACCTGATGAAAGCGATATTCGAAAACATATTGAACGGTTAAAAATTGTTCAACATTATTACAAGAATCGTTATCTCAAAGAAATAAAGGTTATTGGTGCAATTGCCGGTACGGTTTTTGATGACAAATTGAAAAACCTTGTTATTGAAAACGGTTTGTACGTTATTGTGCCAACTGGTAATACTTTTAAAATTGACGTTCCAGAAGGTTTTCAACCGAAATCTTTTTGTAGTGAATGATAAAAGAAATAAATCGTGTTCGGTAAATTGTTTTTTTTAAAATTCATTTATCAAATCAAAAAAATTGCTCAACCCTGTAACCTGTCAATGTTGAAATTTTTTATTTGGCAATAGTTACACAAACATTTTTTATTAAGGAATCCAACCATGAAAATTAAATTTAGTTTTTTGATGATGTGGAACATTTTGTTCTGTTGCTTTTTGGTTTCAGTGGAAATTCAAGCCGTTGAACCGGTAAAAAAGAATGTCGAAGTAATTATTCAGTCCGATAGCGAAGACATTGGTTTTGAGTCGTTTAGAGCAATGGATGGCGACAAGAAAACAATGTGGCATTCCGAATGGAAAAACGCCGCTCCAGCATTGCCGCATACGTTGACAGTTGATTTACAAGATATTTTAGAACTCAAAGGATTTATCGTAACCGCAAGAAATGACAATTTCAACGGCGATATTAAGGGTTACGATGTTTTTGTAACCAATAACTTGGATGTTTTGGGCGAACCGATTGCCAGTGGCGAATTTGTCAAAGGAGAAACACCGAACCAAAAAACTCCGAATCGTGTTGAATTTTCTGAACCGCAAAAAGGGCGATATCTTATTTTGAAAATTCTTTCCAACCATAGCGGCGGACAATATGCGTCGGTTGCGGAACTCGAATTGCTCTGCGATTCCACAACATTCAAAGCGAAAAAAATCACTAAGTCCGAAATTGAACTCGAAGCGTTACGGAAAGAATTAAGCAATGTTGATTGTGTTGCCAATGCGGAACAACTCAATGAATTTTTACGTTTGTCACAAAATATTAAAGAGAAAGCGAAATTCGATAAAATTGCCGGTGAAACGTTTTTATCGGATTCGTTAATTCTTGATGGAGATCGTGATCCGGTTGATGTTGTTCTTCATCGAGTAACTGCGCTTCTTGCCGATTTGAAAACTCTTGACGCTGTACCTGATCTTAGTGATTATGAAAAATCGTTGACGGCGTTGAAAAACGAAGTAGAAAAAATTCCAGTAGAACAAACGAAACAACGACTCGAATATTTTGTTAAAATTACAGAATTGCGTCGGCAAATTGCGTTTGCGAATCCGTTACTCAATTTCAAAGAATTATTGTTTGTCAAAAAACATCGCGCAACATTTAATCACATGTGTGATCAATATTACGGCGTTAATTTACCGTCAGGCGGCGGCGTTTTTGTTCTATCCAATCCGTTTGGTAAAGATGGCAAAAAGCCGGAAGTTCGTAATTTACTGGAAAATTCTGCTGTTCAATCTGGTCGGCTTGCCGGAAAAAAACTTGTGTCTGGTTCGTTTCTTTCGCCGGATATTTCGTTTGACGCACGTAAATTAGCGTTTGCCTACGTCGAATGTGAAGGCGATACAAAACAACGTTTTCACACTGACCCAAGTACAGGACATTGGCACGAAGGACGATGTTTTCACATATTTACGTGCAATATTGACGGCAGCGAGTTACAACAAATCACCGACGGAAC
>JAIRTV010000548.1 GCA_031254675.1 Planctomycetaceae bacterium
GTTCTCCAATTAGCGAATGGAGTTCTCCAATTAGTGAATGGAGCTCTCCAATTGGTGAATGGAGTTCTCCAATTGGCGAATGGAGTTCTCCAATTGGTGAATGGAGTTCTCCAATTGGCGAATGGAGTTCTCCAATTGGTGAATGAAGTTCTCCAATTGGTGAATGGAGTTCTCCAATTGGTGAATGGAGTTCTCCAATTGGTGAATGGAGTTCTCCAATTAGCGAATGGAGTTCTCCAATTGGCGAATGGAGTTCTCCAATTGGCGAATGGAGTTCTCCAATTTCCGCTTTTCGGTAGGTACCAATTCTTGTTTGTTTAACGCTTTTCTCCATGAATAAATTGAACACGGAAGACACGGATTTTTTCAATTGTGCCTACTTCACCATATTAGGTTGAAGAAAATCGTTCTTTTTAGGTGGGCGACCTTTCGCCGACGTGATGTTTCGGCGAAACATCACCCACCTTTGTTTCGGTAAAAGGTTGCCCACCTTATACCTTCGTTTGCAGGCGTTGGGGATTTTCTGATGTGTTGGGAATAACACTCGGTAGGAACTTGTTTTGCTGTCTTCCACTTGAGGCAGGCAAACACTATAATTTTTCTCTGACCAATTTCATGAGAACATTTTTCTGAAACAAGGTTTTGGGGATTGATTCAATTCCATTTGACGTATTTATTATTTTTGTAATTCCTTTTTTGTTATTCTTTGCTATGCCTGCAAATCTAACCCAACAATATAAAAAAGCGGAAGATCATTATCGTCGTGCGGAAACACCGGAAGAAGAGTTGCGGTGGCTCCAAGTAATGTACGCGGAAATGCCAAAACACAAAGGCACTGACCATCTTCAGGCAAAACTCAAAACGCAAATGTCGCAATTGCGTAAAGATATTGAGCAACAACGTTCCGGTGGCGGCAAAAAAGGTGGGGTGGGACGGTCATTTCGGATTCCGCGCCAAGGAGCCGGTACCGTGGTGATTATCGGCGGTCCCAACACGGGTAAGAGTCAATTACTGGCGTCGCTAACTCGCGCAACACCGGAAATTGCAATTTATCCCTTCACCACCAAACAACCACAACCCGGAATGATGGCATGGCAAGATGTTTTCGTGCAACTTATTGATACGCCGCCGATTACACCGGATTATTTGGAACCTTATCTTGTCGGTTTGCTGCGAAGTGCGGATCTGGCGTTGCTGATGATTGACCTCGGCGACGATAACGGGATTGAGCAATGTAAAGATGTTCTCGATAAACTCGCCGGCACGAAAACTCGTCTCGCCGCAGAATCAAGTCTTGACGAAGAAGATGTCGGTTTGTCGTTTACGAAAACTTTTTTTGTTGCTAATAAGATCGACATGCCGGAAGCGTTGGATCGGCTGGAATTATTCCGCGAACTCTGCCCGTTGCCGTTTCGCGAGTTTCAAATTTCGGCAAACCAAACCGGAACTCTTGAACCGCTTCGCAATGCTATTTACGAATCGTTGGATGTGATTCGGATTTACACAAAAGACCCAAAAAAGAAGGAAGCTGATCGTGATAAACCGTTTACGTTGCGTTGTGGGGAGACGTTGCTTGATCTTGCGGAGTTGATTCACAAGGATTACGCCCAAAATCTGAAATTCGGAAAAGTTTGGGGTTCTGCCGTCCACGACGGAACAATTGTCAAAGGCGATTACATTTTAAACGATCAAGATGTTATCGAAGTTCACATTTAGAAACAACTTATCCAACGGGGCTTTAACAATATCAGAAGAAGGTAGTTTAGACGAATTGTACGAATTCTTTTTTGAGAGATTCTACTTCCGAAAGAAGTTCCTCAATACGACGCGCTTGCTCGGAAATAATACGCCTCAGTTCGGCGTTTTCTCTCTCCAATCGCAATACCTAGGAAACGGCAAAAGGAATGGAATGTACAAATCATCTGAAACAATAATCATTCTTGCCACAAATAAAAAACAATCAATCAGCAGAAGCAACGATTTCTTTCATGGCAACATACGGACCCAGTGATCGGGTTTTATCAACGATTTCCGTAATGAATTTTTGAAACTTTGCCCCTTCTGCGGCGGAAATCCACGAAAAGTACACGCGATTTGTATCAATTCCGAGCGTGTTCAATAATTCCCGAAACAGAATCCAACGCCTTCTGGCGTGAAAATTGCCGCTTGTGTAATGACAATCACCCGGATGGCAACCACTCACCAACACCGAATCAGCACCGTTTTCAAACGCTTTGACAATCAGGTTAAAATCAATTCGTCCCGTACAGGGAAGTCGAATAATTCGTAAATTGGAAGGATATTCCAAACGACTGGTTCCCGCAAGATCGGCTCCTAAATAGGTACACCAATTACAAACAAAAGCAATTACTTTGGGTTCAAATCGTGTTGAGGTTGATTCGGCGGACATATTTTCTCGTGAGGGTTGAGTTTGAAAAAAATACACGCAAACGATTCACATAAAACGTCAACAATTCCTTAAATTTTGTTTAGTTATAAACTACCTTAATCGTTTCCGAATTGTTTCCGCTTAAAAGTAGAAAAGACAATATAACAGGAAAAACCGGTTTTTCAAGAGCCGGTTTTGCACGAGATTGTGTTTTTTTATTAGGTATTATTTGCCTGAAACCTATCCGAAACTATGATGAAATAACTTAGTAACGACTTTTTCGGAGATTCAGAAAACTCTTCGTATTCCTGCCCTGTAACAATGATTCCACTCATTTTAGCCAGCCAATCGCCTCGCCGTCGCCAACTTCTTACTGAAGCTGGTTTTGTTTTCGAAGTTCATCCGCCGGATTCCCACGTCGAAAATGCCCGCCAACACCACGAAACCCCAGAACAATATGTCAGCCGACTCGCCACGCAAAAAGCAAATAATGTCGCCGAAAAATTCGATCAAGGTCTGATTATCGCCTGCGATACGGTTGTGCTTTGCCAAAACCAAATTCTGGAAAAACCAACCAATCGAGATCACGCCCGACAAATGCTCCAATTCTCACGCGGTCAAATGCAATCAGTACTCAGCGGACTTTGCCTCCTCACAAAAAATATCACAAACAATACCACAAAAAATGTTTCCGAAAACAACAGCATGACAATCACAAAAACCGAAAAAACAACCTTGTTCATGCAACACATTACCGATTCGGAAATTGAAGAGTACCTGGACGGCGGACTGTGGAAAGGTAAAGCCGGAGCATTCGGTTACCAAGATCGCAATCATTGGCTCTCACTCATCGAAGGTAGCGAATCCAATATCGTCGGTTTGCCAATGGAATTGCTGAAACAAATGCTCCAAAACAAATACTCCAAAATAGATG
>JAIRTV010000601.1 GCA_031254675.1 Planctomycetaceae bacterium
ATATTTTCTGAGGAGGAATTCCCCTCTAGCGTGGTTTATTCTCAACAGTTATAATAATCGGCGATGTTGTGAATGTGATAGGTTGTTCATATTAGAGTTTATTAAAAATTTTATGTCAGAGTTTTCGAGTATTGATTCTGCGTTGGCGGCGATTAAGAAGGGTCAAATTGTTATTGTCATGGACGATGAAGACCGTGAAAATGAAGGAGATTTTGTCTGTGCCGCTGAAAGTGTTACGGATGTTACTGTTAATTTCATGCTTATTCATGGTCGTGGTCAAGTGTGTATGCCGATTTTGCCGGAAACTTGTAAGCGTCTTGATCTTGCGCCCATGGTTACTCACAACACCGCACCCTTACAAACGGCGTTTACGGTTCCGGTTGACCATGTTACCAATAAGACAGGGATTACCGCTCAGGAAAAAGCGGCAACAATTCGAGCGATTATTGACCCGACAAGTCAGCCAAACGATTTCGCCAGACCCGGACATCTTTTTCCGTTGGAGGCAAAGGAAGGCGGTGTTCTCCGGCGTGCCGGTCACACCGAAGCGGTAATTGATCTTGTTCGTCTTGCGGGTCTTGCGTCAGGCGGCGTGCTTTGCGAAATTCTCGACGAAACCGGTAACCGCGCCAATCGAGAAAAATTGTTTGCCCTGGCAAAACGATTTGGTCTTGAAATTATTACGATTGAAGAGTTGATTAAATATCGGCGATGTCGTGAAAAAATTGTGGATCGAATTGCCGACGCGGATTTGCCAACAAAATATGGTGTTGCCAGAATTTACGTTTACCGAATTAAGTACGAAGAAAAAGAACCGATTGCGATTGTTTTTGGCGATCTTTCGCATGCGGATGCTCCGTTGGTTCGGTTGCATTCTTCTTGTTTTACAGGAGATTTGTTGCATTCTCTCCGATGCGATTGCGGTGACCAACTTCATTACGCCTTGCAATCAGTGAGCGATGCGGGAGTTGGAGTGATTGTGTATCTTCCGCAAGAAGGACGTGGGATTGGGTTGGCGGAAAAAATTAAGGCGTACCATCTCCAAGATCAAGGGTTTGACACGGTGGACGCCAATCTCGCATTGGGACACAAAGCCGATTTAAGAGATTATGGAGTTGGAATTCAGATTCTTAAAGATTTGGGGCTCAAAAAGATACGTTTGCTGACCAACAATCCCAAAAAAACAGATGCGTTTATTTATGGCGGATTTGATTTGGAAGTGGTTGATCAAGTTCCAATTGTTTGCCCGTCCAATGAATACAACGCCCAATACCTCGCAACAAAACGCGACCGAATGGGACATAAAATTCCGTAAAAATTCGTATTGAATTGGCGAAATTTGGTAAACAATACGAATCGTTTTTACGGTTTTGCAATTCCATACCAATGTCTAATTGTTCTTGTGTTCTGGGATGTTTTCGAAACTGTTCTCTGAAAAGACATGGCGTGTGTTTTTGGCGAATGATTGCCAACACGCCGAATGCCAAACCAAAGTGTGACCGCAAACCAATTCCGGTAATCTTCACTTGTCTCTGTGTTCGGTTGATTAGACCTTTTCTCTAACCCTTCCCTAAGGCAGGAGGCAATATTTCGCCAACATCATTCGTAATTTTATCGGAATATTTCTTGGGCAATTTTTGATCGGGAGAAAATGTACTTGCCGGATGCTTCATGTGGAATTGAGTCAACGTACTCGAAGTCGATTTGCATGCCTTTTCCCAAGTACATTTCGGTTTGTTGGCGGATGAAATCAATACCGTCTTGGTTTAAAGTTCGGTCTTTGCCGCCGCCGATTCGATACAAAATTTTGCCGTATTCTTCCTGAATGATCTGAATTTGACCGAATGAGGGACGTTTTGCAACGATAAATGTTGCCAGAGCGACACCGGAACAAAGTCGGTTATCCATTCCGACAATAAAATCCGTAACACGTCCGGCAACATTATTGATTCTTGGTAATGCTCGACCACACGAACATGTTCCGGTGTCCCACGATGCCGTGTCGCCAAGCCGGTAACGAATCATCGGCATTGCCGTATTCAACAAGTCAGTTACGAGAATTTCGCCGGTTTCTCCGTTTTCGGTATGACGTGAGCCGCGAACCAGTTCGATATAAAGACCTTCCGCCATAATATGCATGCCGTTGTGTTGTTCACATTCGCTGGCAACAACAGAAAATTCACGACAACCAAGACGGTTGAACACGGGAGCGCCAAACGTTTCCTCAATCAATTGCCGATCCTCCAACGTCAATACTTCCGCCGAAGTAATAATTCCTTTCGGCTGATACACAATGATATTTTGCCGTTTCAAAAAAGAAGCAAACAACGCCAACGCATTCGCATAAGCCAAAATAATCGGCGGACGATAACGTTTTAATTGTTCGTGAAATTCGAGCATCAATTTGGGGGTCATCTGAATGGAATTGAGTTGGAGTATTTTGGGAAAAATCAACGACTTGATTTTTTGTTTCCAACCGGGCGTTGGCATATCCCGCGCTGCGCCCCAAAGAGACGCCAACCGTTGTCCAACATCATAACCCGACCAACAATCATGCCGCAATGCCGCAGCTTGTCTTGCCCATTTTCGTTCGATATTGTAATAATAACTGACCGGCGTACCGGTGGAACCTCCGGTTTGGTCGAAAATCAAACGATGTTTCGGAAATTCGGGATCAAGCATTGTTTGTAGATTGGTCTGCACATCACGTTTTTCCAATATCGGTACAGAAAGCATGTCCGAATCCGTTTTAATATCATCAGGAACAATTCCGGCACGATCAAACACCAATTTATAGTACGGAATCCGACAATACGCCAGATGAAGAATGTTACGCAAACGTTGCCAAACAAGTTCTTGAAGTTCGTCCGGCGGAAGAAATTGCGTCCGCTCAAATTCCTTGAAATAACGGATTTCCGCATAATCACCACTACGCCAAAGATCAAGCGGATTCAAAATATGTTTGATAAATTGTTGATAGATTGGCATTAACCGTCTCCAAAATAAGTTAAAAAATTATTGA
>JAIRTV010000615.1 GCA_031254675.1 Planctomycetaceae bacterium
AATTTATTTATCGTTACGAAAAATAAATAATGAGGTAATGAGGTTTTATTGGGGGAGATTCATTGCTACTGAGGTTGTTTAGTTTGGAAAATTAGGTTGAAAATGAGGTTCGCAAAAAAGATTTCAAATACTCACAATTACTACACGTGAACGGTTACATTTAATTTATCTCTCGTATCTTTTTTTGCATGTTGTGTGAAAAGTGTGTGTTGTTAGATTTGTGTTTAGGTTGAAAATGTTATGAGATTACCATTATTCAAATCGCCGGTATTTTTGAGTGGCGACAAATTAATTTTTATTGTAGCGGTTTCGTTGCATGTATTTTTTTGGGCTTTTTTGCCGGTTTTTTTTATGCCGAATTATCATCTTGATTCAATGGAGATGATGGTGATCGGTCAAAATTGGGTGATATCAACTTACAATCATCCGGCATTTCAAGCTTGGGTAGTTGAAATTTTATCATTGATATTTTTTCGTGCGGAGTTTGTACCTTATCTTGCGGCGCAGATTGCGTGTGTGTTATCTGTATTTTTTGTTTGGCGGTTTGCGCAAAAATTACTTGAACCGCGTCTTGCGCTTCTTGCGGCGTTGACGCTTTTATCTTATTTTTATTTTCATTTTGACAGTATGTTGTACAATAATCGTACATTTATGCGGTTATTTTGGGTTCTTGCAATTTATTTTCTTTATCTTGCGTTGGAGAGAAATTGGCGGCGGGATTGGGTGTTTGTTGGTATTTTTCTTGGTTTGGGGTTGTATTGTAAGTTTACTTTATTTGTGCTTATTTTGACAATTTTGTTATTTATGTTTCTGGTGCCGAGTGCAAGGCGATATTGGAAAACGTCGGGTCCTTACATCTCAACTGGTGTATGTTTATTTGTTACGTTACCGTTATTGATTTGGCTGGCACAAAATTATACACTGATGTTTGGTTACACATTAGGCTCAATCGGAAAAACTACGCCAACGATTTGGGATCATATAAAATCACCAACAACATTTTTCGTTGCACAAATTCCAATTGTACTTTTGCTTTTGATTCCAATATATTTTTTACTTGGAGTTCGTTGGCGTTTTGACGTGAGCAAGTTTTCTAGTTTTGCTGGTTATTATTTGTCGTTTTTTATTTTTGTTCCGCTTATGTTGCAATGTCTGATAGCTTTTTTTTGTGCGGGTGATATGAGGTTTGCGTTAGGTTGTCATTTGTGGTTATTGTTACCTTTATTTTTATTGTATGTTGTCAAGAGTGAAGCAAGAATGAAATTTTATTCGCGATCAATAAAGATCGTTTTCATAAATATTTTCGTTTTCGCAATAATAACAATTCTAATAACACAAATGTCGCCGGTATTTACAGGCAAAGCTGCACGTTATCATTTTCCTGGCAAGGAGCTTGCTCGCAAGGTTAAAATGATTTGGGCAGATCAATATTCTGTGCCGTTAGAATTTGTTCGTGGTGAAGATTGGTTGACGGAGGTGGTTTGTGTTTATTCGCGACCGAGTCCCAAAGTTTATAGTAAATTATGGGCAACAGAAGCTGAATTTGTTAAGAGCGGTGGTGTGTTACTTTGGCTTGAAAGCGAATCCGGCAAAATACCCTCACGAACTTTTCACGGACGCTTCGGAAACAATGATTTCAAATATTCCCCAAAAACCGGAAAACCAGACGAATGGCTAAAACAATTTCCAAACGCAATAAAATTGCCAACAATCGAACTAGATCAAAAAACAATTGCAAAAGTTCCACCAATAAAAATCTGTATCGCAATCGTGCCACCAAACAAAACTAATAAATAAGAGGAGACAGGGGACAGGATAACAGGATGACTAATGTGTTGCGCGCCCTTTCAGGGCGGATTCAAGCTTCGAGCATATTAAGAATTTAAAAATGTGTTTGCAGGTTTTATAATTCAATACAAATTCCTATACCGAAGCCGGTATGGGCGGTAGGCTTCGCCCTTGAACAAACGCTTCGCGATGCTACGCTTGCCGTGTTCAGCTTCCTGATTTTAAAACGGCTTCAGCATAATTCGTTTACAGTCAATTATTCTGTTTTCTTTTCAGTTTCTGTTTTATTTTCGGTTTCAATTTTTTTTGTTGTTTTTTCTTTTGTTTTGTTATTTTTTTGATTCTTTTCAGCGGGGTCGGAAACTTGAACACGTCCCCAAAGTTGCGCTAAATCGCCAAAACTTCGTAATGGCTCATTGCCCTGCTTCATCTTCTCCGTTATAGGCTTCAACTCCTTCGCCTTAGGAGTCGAAACGTATGACTTGGGACGCTTCTCGCCAGAATCAATTGTACGATTACGATTAAATCGATCTTGACCACGATTGCGGTCGCTAAACCTGCGAGAATTTTGATCCGAAAAAGTTGACCTAGCCGCGCCGTCTCGCGGTGGTCTGTCTGCGCGTCCTGTTGTTGAACTTGCGCTTGTGGATTGCGGATCGCTTGTTCTTGGATTACGTTGACTTCGTGAGGTTGCAAAACCACTACGCCCAACTTGACCGCCTCTATCAAAACGACCAGCCGTTGGAC
>JAIRTV010000363.1 GCA_031254675.1 Planctomycetaceae bacterium
ATCGTTATGATGCGAAAAATGTTGCGCTAACCGAACATAATAGACATTATCGGACGTAACCGAATCAGTCAAATCACTATTAAAAACGGTACAGAACAAGAGTTATATTTCACGTTTGACGGTCACGGAAGCACCAGAGTCTTAACTGATCTTGCCGGCGCAATCGCCGAACTCTACGCCTTCGATGCTTATGGTAACACAATTGGTTTCGACCCATCTGTTGCGCTAACAGAATTCCTGTACAGCGGCGAACAATTCGATTCTAAAATCGGACAACAATATTTACGTGCAAGATATTATGACCCGGCAATTGGTAGGTTCAATCGGCTTGATCCATTCTTTGGAAATTTGAATGATCCACAGAGTTTACATAAATATTGGTACACCCATGCTGATCCGGTTAGTTATACCGATCCAAGCGGGAATTTTATCTACCCGATCTTGATGCTTCTATCGACAATTACGGCAAGGGCATCTGGTATGCAATTAGGTAAAGGATGGACAAATGTCAATGGTACAATTACAACATCAGCTGATAATACTACAGATTCTAATTTTACTATCTTCAGTAATGGTGGTTTACCATTTTGGAGTGGTTTTTCAATCGAATTTGATTTTACGTTCGAAAATGAAAATGGAGTTAAATTCATGGAAACGAATTTGGTTACGTAAAAGCTGAACCGCCCGGTAAGCCTCAGCCTAACAAACTCAGTTTTGTAGGTAACAGTGGTGTTAAAATAGGAGGTTCAAGAGGGACTACGGAGATTGCCATCATTGATGTTGTTGGGATGGTGAAAATGGTAGGTGGTCTTGAAAAATTTAAAGATGCAATAATTATGGATGTAAATAAAAATCTTCCTATTGTAAGCGTTAAAGAAGGTAACACTTTATTATATGCAGAAGAAGAATTGACGCGACTGATGTCCGGAGTTAAATATGGATTAAAAGGAAATGATTTTGGCAAAATCTATCAGCTTAATGGTGAAAACAACCTTCGTGCTTTTAGTGCAGTAAATGCAACAATTGATGATTATAAAACCCTATTTGAATATAACTATAATCTATTTAACGGTCCAACAAAAATGAAAATTTTATTCTATAGCGGAAATCTTGAAGTATATATTGGCAAACCTAGCGAAAAACTTAGTGGAAAAAACCTCTATTATCGTGATACCGGAATAAATATTGGGGATGGAAAAATTTACTTGCAAAATCATTGGGGAAGTGGCGTCCAATTTAGTAATATCATTGTTAAACCTTATTATGAATAATATTTATGTCCGACGTGGAATAGAATTGCTCCTAAACTAATCCTTAAACTAGCGATGAAATGTTTCAAATATCTCTTTCATACTTGAATTTTAAAGATTTTTGCGATTTTTATCTTTCACCTGAAATTTTTTCTGTTATACATATTATCATTATAATCTGTTTATAAAAAAATAATGTTGCGATATTGATTTTTATACTTCGTTTGTTTAAGAACTAGTTTTGCCGAATAGGGTAAAAATATTATGTCACCAACACCGTTGAAAGCTACTGTGAGTAATATTGTATTTTTTTAGAAAAAAACTAAGAAAAACTCTCTATATTATGATGAACAAATATATTGCTTATTTATTTTTCTGTTTCAGTATAATCACTCTTACTATAATAGAGCAATCTTTTGCAGATTTGCCGGGGAAAGTATTTAGTAAATACGTTCATGTTAACCAAACAGAAAAAATCGAATTAAAAGATGATATTGATCTATCGGAGCTGGATCTAAAAAATTGTAAAATTAACCGTCAGTTAAGTGAACTAAGAAACATTGTCTTTGATAAAAGCATTCTTTCTGGTTCAGATTTGGATGAAACATGTTTTATCAATTGTTCATTTAGAAAAACGAATATGTCTGGTGTCGTAGCCCCCTCTAGTCTTTTTAGAGATTGTGATTTTGCTGATGCTACAATAATCGGAAGTAATTTTGTACTCACTAAAGAGCAGTTCTGCTCAACTGCATCTTATCGTAATAAGTCAATACAAGGAACAGAATTTCACCTTGATATTAGTGGAATAAATTTTTCGGATTACAATTTAAGAAATGTCGGATTCTATGGCTCGTTTGTTCATGGATGCAACTTTTCTGATTCATTAATATCAGGTGCCTCATTTTCTGGAAAATATGAGAAACGTGATCATAGTAAAGACTATGGTTACCTCCTGATAGACAATTTCTCCTGTAATCAACTTTTCACCACGAAAGATTATAAGCAAGGCACCATATTAGATGTCAATTTTTTTGCAGTAGATTTTTCTCGTTGCAATTTTTCAAAAATGAATTTAACCGGATGTCGTTTTAATCCTTTTATCGGAATCGAAGAAAAAATATATTGTGATTTTAGTAACACAGACATGACTGATGCCGTTATTTCTCACTGCGTTTTTCATGAGACTAAAAATTTAACCTTTGAGCAAATCAAATCGACTTGGAATTACAAGGTCGGACGCATGGAAGGTATTGTATTACCAAAGCAAATACAAGACTTATTAGACGCAGAAAAACATGAAAGGTGACATAATGTTTGGGCAGTGTCTTTCCCCAAAACTGTTTTAAGAACGTCAAGTAACCCCGTAAAGTGAAAATTGAGAGCGTTTGTCCGAAAGATTTGAAATGACTTAAAATTATCGGTACGATAATGGAATTGGGGACAATTTTTAGGCAATGCAACAAGAAATGAATCGAATTATCGTTTTTATAAATGGACTTTTGCAAAATTGCGTTTCACACTGTAAATCAAAGGGTTTGAAACATTGAAATCACCCGAATTTGCTATATTATTGTATCGTATATTGCGTTTGTAAAAGTTGTTCTAAAAATCAATAAGTTGAAATATCAAGGGTTTTACAAATATCGTTTCAATAATATTTATGGGTTTTTTGTTTCATAATGTGCAAAAATTGAATTATAAGTCCTTTTGATATAACTAGTTATAAAATTTGCAAAAGTCCAGTTTGAAAGAAGTCATTCGCCGTTTTCTCAAAGACGGAGCAATACAATGTGTTCTGACAATATTGTTGGCAATGGCGAACCGCTTACCTCTTTTATTGGCAACGCCGCCAACAATGGAAACGAAAAAACACCAAAATAAATGTCCAACATTCTCAAATTAACCGTAAGCTAAAACTTACGGTTAATAAAGTGAAGCCCCTCACAGGACAAAAATGTAGAACGTTTTTTATTTTTGTAATTCTTTGACACGAATATTGCGAAATCGAATCGGATCACCATGACCAAGAAATCCCAGAAAACCTTTTGCCCGATGCAATCCCGGATGATCTTTACCGTCCGGTGTCGGTTTGTCTTTGAACTCGGAAATATCCGCATCAACAATTGTTTCTCCATTCAGAACAACTTTGATTTTCGAACCGGACGCCGTAATTTCTTCAACATTCCATTCTCCCACCGGTTTGTGATAATCATTTTTTTCCGCGTTACGTTTTACCGGAACAACCCCGTAAATCGAACCATGAAACTGATACGGATTCAAACTCGCCCATTTTTCGTCGCTGTTGTCGAGTATTTGAATTTCCATGCCATGGTAAGCCGCATCTTTTTTCGGCGATTCGGCACGAATACCAACCCCATTGTTTCCACCAGGCGGTAACAAAAACTCAAACCGGAACACAAAATCACCATACTCTTTTGCCGTCAACAAATTCCCCCCTTTTCGGCAAACAACGGCACCGTCTTCTACCGGATAACCATCAATCGCACTTTGCCAGATGTCCGGCGAAAGTTGTTTGCCGTCAAAGAGAAGCTGGAATCCTTCTGCTTGTTCTTCAGGAGAAAGCTCATTCTGCGCCGCTTCCGCCAACAGAAAAAAAGAACAAACAAACAGAAAACAGAACCCAAAATAAATTGTCCTGCTTGTAAAATTGGTCATCAATTTTTTCATAAAAATTCTCCATGATTGTAAATGTGGAACAAAAAACAACGTCTCAGGCAGTAAATTGAATCTAATTATACAGATTATCTTTTTCGATACGAGTCTCCCAATTGTCCGTTTTTTGGGAGAATTGCCCATGACATCGCCCGTGACAACAAAAAAATGATTCCGAACAATTTTCTTGAGATTTTATTCTTGAATTTTAGTATTCATAAATAAAATTGGCGAGTGTGGCGTTTCCCAGATGGTTACAAACATTCTGGACAAACTCAATCGGCGTCCCTTTTTGGGAACTCAAAATAACTTTAACACGGCAATTCGATTTTCCGGCAACAAGAGCATCCAATGTTGTTACCAACTTTTCCACGTCAACCGGTTGGTTATTTAATGTTAATGTTGCGGCGGTTGCAATGTTGAGATGAGCAAGGATTGTTGTTTCATTTTCGGCTTCACGAAGTACCTGCTCCATCGAAACGGCAACTCCTTTTGTTTTACTTTGTTCGGCGGCTTCCATGAAAGCCATGATTTCGATTGTTTCCTGTGGATCGACGGGAGCTTGACCGGTTTTGAAAAATTGGGCAATTGCAACGACAAGCGGTTGATAACCTTCGTAAGAGCCGGCGTCGGTGATTCCTTTGTTGCCGAAAACGATGGCGCCGTATCCGGTTTTGCCGGTTCGGATTCCCCGAAACGTTCCGATTCGTCCGTCTTTCCAGACGCCGACAACAAGTTCGGTGCCTTCGGTTTGAGTTCGCGTAACGGATTGACAACCGGTTCCCATAATAGTAAACAACGTCTCGACTCCGTGAATACCATACCAAAAAAGATCAGGATGTTTCTCGTTGAGCGAACACGGACTCCAAACATCACAACCAATCACATTCCCCGCCGACAATTCCCCTTTTCGCGCCTTTTGGAAACCAGAAGCAAAACGTAATGACGACGCCGAAAAGATAGGAACTTGCTTTTCCTGAGCCAAACGGAATATCGTTAAAACATCGGCAAGCGAAGCTGCCATCGGTTTATCGATAAACAATGGTTTTCCGGCGTTAATGACGGGTTTGGCTTGTTCGAGGTGGGGGCGTCCGTCAACACTTTCAAGCAACACGCCATCAATTTCTAGAAGCATGGATTCGATCGTGTTGTGTAGTCGAATCCCTTGTTTTTCCAATTCGTCGGCATACTGCCTGACACGATTCCAACTTCCGGCGTTGTCCGGCATTCCACCCGGATAAGCCGCAACAACTTGAAAACCACGACATTGTTCCGGCGCGTTGGGATCGTTTAGAATTTTGACAAACGCGGGAACATGCGATGTTGTTGTACCGATAACGCCAAGACGAAAAACCTCACCGCCTAAAACATTGGCAACAACACCGACAAAAAACAGAAAACTACAAACAGCATAACAAAAAATTCTAATCATCATTAATTAAGAGTAGAGGGTTGTGAATTACTTGGTTATTAACCGGAGTTCTTCTCGAAAAAAAAATAACATTATGAAAATTAAACGTCAACACAGACAACAACAAGACGACCATTATAAGATTGTCGATTAAAATACCAATACATCCTTTTTTGCCAAAACGCTTCGAAAATACGACAAAAGGTTAGATTTTTTCTTTAACCTTTCCCTAACACA
>JAIRTV010000385.1 GCA_031254675.1 Planctomycetaceae bacterium
GAAAAACCCAATTCTTATACGATTGCCGAAGCACTCGGTTCGATTGAAGCGGTTCGGCGACATGGAGTTATTGCTCAAGTCGGTTATCAGCAACGAAGTTGGGCGAATTTTGAATATGCATGTCGAGTTATTCGTAACGGTGCTTTGGGAAAAATCCACAATGTTTATATTATTCATTCCACTCCAAGTGTCGAATCCGATTTGCCGGAAGAACCGACTCCACCAACTCTTGATTGGAATACATGGCTCGGTCCTTCTCCTTGGCGTCCGTTCAATCACCGGTTACATTATTTAGGGAATCCGCTCAACGTTGTTCCGTGGAGTTTTTGCAAGGATTTGGGACTTGGTGGTCTTGGTAGTGGTGCATCACACGCTTTTGATATTGTTCATTGGGGACTGAATTGTGATCTTTCGGGTCCGTTGGAAATTATTCCGCGCGAAAGTAAACAAGTTCCCTATTTAACGTTCAAATATCAGAATAATGTTACGTTACAAGTTCTCAATGGTCGGCTTGATCCGAAAGTTCATGAGATTCCCAAAAACTTCGATCCGATTACAACAATTCAAGCATTCGGTGCTGTTTTTGTCGGTGACAATGGTTGGTTGCATGTTGGGCGTCGCGGTTATTTAAAAGCGTTTCCCGCCGAACTTGCCAAAGATCGTCCTTCCCGTTTTGAAGGTCATAAAAATCATGTACGTAATTGGCTTGATAGTATTCGGTTACGTCGTCGTCCTGCATGTGATATTGAAATTGGAAGCCATTCAACTATTGCCGCCATTCTCGGTAATATTGCTTGTTGGTTGGGACGACCGCTCAAATGGGACCCGATCAACAATGAATTTCAAAACGATGACGAAGCAAATCGTCTTCGCAGCCGTGCCATTAGAGAACCATGGATCGTTTGAAAACAAAAGTTACAAACCACAAATTCAAGGAAAATATTTATGAGAACATTATTTTTGTTTACTTTTATTTTTGTTGTGTTTTTCGTTTCTGCACAAGAAACGCCCCAAGATGAAGCGTCCAAGCTTTCTGCCGTTTTACACGACCCCAACGCATCGCATTACGTTAAAACGTTGGCGTGTAAATTGGCGGGGCAACGCGGTTCCGAAGCATCGGTGGCGCCGTTGGCATCGGTTTTATTGGACGAAAAATTGTCGCACCCCGCACGTATCGGGTTACAACAAATTTCCGGTTCAGCGGCAACTGTTGCGCTTTGTACGGCAGCTTCGCAGGCAAAAGGTGATATTCTGATCGGAATTATCAGTTCACTTGGAGATCGTCGTGATCCGGCAGCTGTTACGGTATTAACTCAATTACTTGCGGAAACAGATAACCGCATTATTCAGGCAAGTGCCATTGCATTAGGAAAAATCGGTAACACCGAAGCACTTCAAACTCTTCAGAAACGTTTTACGGAAGTAGAATTGGCGCAAAAAGTTTTGCTTGTTGACGGAATATTCGCTTGCGCCGAATATCTGAGAGCCACCGGCGATACAAAAAAAGCCGCAACCGTTTACGCGCTTGTTCGCGAACAAAAAGAGTTGCCGGTTTCAAGCCGTTGCGGAGCGATTCGCGGAGAAATTTTATCGCGAGGAATTGATTCCGTTGCGGTATTAAACGCTGAAATGTCCGACTTCACCGATGCGGAATTTCTTGCCGCGCTGGAAGCCGGACGCGATTTAACAGTTACGGAATTAACACCGGTTTTTCTCAAAATGTTGCCGAAATTAAATAGCGAACGTCAAATTTTGTTACTTGACCTTCTGGATTGCCGCGGCGATTCTCAATCCAGCGCAACGGTTCTGAACATGGCAAAAAACGAATCAAATATTGCTGTTCGTAACGCTGCATTCCGTGCATTAGCCGGACTTCCAAACGATGAAGTGATTGCTTATCTTTTGGAACAGGCAACCGATGAAAAAAATACCGCTTTTTTTGATTCGATTATCGATGCACTGACACGAATGTCCGCGAATGAGTTGGAAACAAAAATGATCGAACTGCTTAAAGTAACAAAAGGTAAAGCGTGCATTCCGCTCGTCAAAATCTGTGCGCAACGAAAAATTGCCGATTCGGTTCCGGTGTTGTTGCCGCTTCTAACGGATCAGGAATATGATGTTCGGGTTGTTGTTCTTCAGGCGTTGGGGAATACTGTTTCCGGTGAAAATATTGAGGTGTTAATTGAACGATTATTGAAACCACATTCAAAAATCGAATTTGATACGGTTATTGGATCGCTTCAGGTCGTTTGCAACCGAACCGTGGATTGTGATGCTGTTGCGGAAAAATTAGCCGCCGTTTACGATACGGCTTCGCTTGAAACAAAAATCGTATTGCTCAACCTTTACGGAGCCTTAGGCGGTCAAATCGCTATTACCGCTGTCCAAAAAGCGATTGCCGATCCAACTGAAGCTATTCAGGACGCCGCAACACGAGTTCTTGGCAATTGGCATGATCCCGATGCCGCTCCGGTCATTTTGGGAATCTTGCAAAATCCTGCTGTACAAAAATTTCATAACCGTTCCCTTCGAGGATATATTCGGATCCTTCGTCAAATGGATACTTCCAATGAACATCGATTTAATATGTGTTTGGAAGCACTAAAATATGTGCAACGCGACGACGAAAAACTTCTCCTAATTGATGCACTAGGACGTATTCCTCTTCCGCAATCACTTGAAAAGTTACAAGAATTTCTCGAAGTTCCGGCGTTAGCGGAACCGGCTTCACTTTCGATAATTGCAGTCGGTAAAGCAATCACCACCCAACAACGTGAAAAAGTGATCACCGCCATGCAAAAAGTTTTAGCCGTTACTAAAAATAACGAAACACAACGTCAAGCCAAAGAAATTCTGGAAAAAACAAACTAATCGTTCACGAAATCACAATATTGAAATACCTCAATAAACTTCCGGTCATCATCTTGTTGATGTCCGGATTTTCATAACATGATTTTTGGAAATGTCGTTTGTGATTTGTGCCGCAAACGGAATTTTCGTCTAAGAGTGAGTGATTATTCGGTGACAAAATATTCACTGAAAATTTCGTTGCAATACTATAAAAACAGAGTATTTGCAACAATCTACGCCATCTGAAAACATACTCCAAAAACGACGGATTGTTTTAAATTTTGACAGTACCCCCACACATTCATCTAGACCATGACCAATTTTCACGTCAATTCGTAAACATCCTTTTGTAAATATTGAAGAATATTCGACAGGTGATGTTGACAACAATCTCATTTAGTGGTTTAATCTTTACTTTACCTGGTCACTATTTTGTCCGTTAATTACTGATCATAGGAGATTTCAATGAAAACAAAAAATACAACTGAAAACAAAACCAATATTAAAACTGAATCGGACGTTCAGGTTGAAACTGAAACGAAAACAGAAACTGACGATAACATTGAGATTCAGGCTAAAAATGTAGAAACAAAAATAAGGAGAAAAAGAAGGAAAAAGAAGAAGAAAAAAAAGGTAAAGAAACCCGTATTAGCTAATCTACGTAGAAAAAAAATGAATACTCGCCGCAGGCGTGTTGTTGCATTATATCGGCAAGGATTATCATCGAATAAGATTGCAATGAAATTACAAGTCAACCCCCAAACGGTTCGCAGTGATCTCCATGCCATGGGTAAACGCACAAGAATACAAAAAACAAAAATAAAACGCAATGCCGCTCTCATCAGTGACCGATGTTCCGGAAAAACAATAGGCGAATTATCGAGAAAATATAAAATTTCAGAAGATCGAGTCAAAGAACTCATTCACAATTACAACAAAACTGCCGAAACTCCCGTCCCCGATTTTCGAGAACTCCGAAATATTCGTTTAAGCAAGCAGAAACCAAAAGGGAAACAGAAACGTAAAAGAACTTCGTCAAAAAAAATAACCCCTTCCACCGAAACGAAAACTCTAAGTTTTAGAGAAAAAAGAGCAAATTTCTTAGCAAAACGTCTCAAACGAATGATAGCAATGCAAAAATCCGGCTCCCCCGTAAAAGCAATTGCTCAACAGTTCGAGTTGTCAACAAACCGAGTTTATCAATTACTGCACAAAGCAAAACAACAAGACGCAAAAAAGTAATTGAGTTGCCAATAAGAACTATTCCGTAACATTCACGAACAGTGGGAAGTTTACATTGTATGTTGTCGGTATTGTCCAAACCTTATTTTTTAACAATATAACCCTAGCCAGAATATTTCATTTCCTACAAATATAATGAAACGATAATTCTTCGCTCAATTGCTTCCGAAGACGTAACCAACAAGTTCGCTAGGGATAGGTATCGAAAACGAAAAGTATAAATGTATCGGCAAAATGTCCGCGCTCCAAAATAAATATCGCGCGGAAAATTATCTCAAACGTTTCACTTCTCGTAGTGAAAGTCCCGTTGCTTCCACGATGGTCTCATAATCTACACCACGACGTTTAAGTTTAGATGCCGTTTCAATTTTGTCGGCTTGCCGTTTTGCGAATTCTTCGGCAAGCACTTCGGCGCGTCCCTCAGCGCGTCCTTCGGCGCGTCCTTCAGCAAGCAATTGATCGGCGATTCCGATTTCTTTTAAGCGTTGAGTTAATGTTTTCATGTCTTGTGTCTCCATTAATTTAAGATAGGTTTGGAAATTGGCACTAATAACAACTTCACAATAAGCCTTGACCGCAGGGTCATGTTCGTGTGACACGATTTCGGTTGTTACCTGTTTTAATTGTGTTGCGGTTATATCACTTTTCAAACTTGTTAGCCACAGATTTTCGGCTGCGGATAATTCGCTTGATACAACAATTTGCGTTGAGATGGGCGTGCGTTCAACGCGATAAATACCGTTTTGAACTAAACTGATACCAAAGTTTTCTCTTAAAAAGGTCAATAGTTTAAGAGGTTTTTGTGTAGCAATTATTGTTAAGGACAAGTTTTTAAAGTTGATACGATTAAACGACGCAGACAACCAACCGTAGGCTTGGCTTTTATAATAATCGTAAATCGAAACTGAGACATTGGGGCTTTTGTACTCCACGACGTTATATTTTTGAAAAATACGGGCAATATTTTTCTTAATCTCAATATTCCGACGTTTTTTGATGATCACAACATCAATTTTCAACGGATCTGTCGTTAATTGGTGTTCGGATTCGAACTCCAATACGTTGCGATATTCATCAAGTTCAAGTTTTATTGCTCCGAAAAATGCCGGATGCCATAAAGTACGGCTCATAATGTTACGCTACAGTCATTGTCTGTTAGTCAAA
>JAIRTV010000148.1 GCA_031254675.1 Planctomycetaceae bacterium
GGAACACACTTTGCCTTAATTGATGGATCGGTACGATTTGTTCAGCAAACACAACCCGCTTCAATATTAGAAGCCTACGCCGTCATCAACGATGGATTGAGTGTTAACGGATTTTGAAATCCGCTTATTGTTTGGGAATTTGAGAGTTAACTTTTGAATTAAATTTTTACTTAATCTTTCAGTAAAATTTTCGTTCAAAGATCACCTCAGTTGGGCAACCTTTCGGCGAAACATTGCAAAAACCGGTGTTCAACTGGCAATTAGTGTTATGCTCGTTACACTTTAACTGTTTACCATATACTGAAGCATACGGTAAACAGTTAAAGTTTTTTTGATGTTATATTTCGTAATATTAAATTAGAGAAAAGGGTTATTTTGCCGGAACAGTTGGTTTGTTCAATAATCGTTCGGCAATATCGGCGGCGCAACGTGTGAACGTAAACGGGGCGTTGTCGGGAATAAACGTTTTCGGACAATTATTCCAACTCTGAACAACAACCTGATCAGGATTACCGCCAACAGCAATATAATCGTACATCATTTGAAGGCAACCAACATACCACATTAAATCATCATCATAACCACGTTTCGATAACGCATTGTATCCGGCATCCCAATAAACAAGACTGAATGCAATATTTTTCGTGCGACAATGATTTTCGATCCGCTTCAAATCCGCCCAAGACCCCTTGCCGGTATTATGAACAAAATGCATCCAATCAACATCAAGCCGCATAAAATCAAGACCACGTACATTTTTTGCCTTGAGTTTTTCTTCAAGCCGATCAATCCACGTGATCACTTGGTTTGCCGTCAACGCCGGAAAACCTTCAATATCACCAATTGTCCAGTCAGGATATTTTGCACGAACCAACGCAATAAATTCTGCTGTTTCTGTTGCCGCATATTCCAAAGCATTTTCCATTTTCAGATGAGTGTCACAACAATTAAGCGGCTCATCCATTGCAAGACCATGAATTGTTGCGTCAAGACTCAAAAATCGTTGCCATGTCGCTTGTTGTTTTTGAAACGCTTCGGCTCCGGTTTTGCCCCAAGGTTTTACGGCACCCACTTCCAATTGAAACGGAATATTCATTTTCCGAAACGCAGCAAACAATTCCCGTAACTCTTGATCATCTTTAAAATGACGATGCAAAACATGATCCGCACAAAGAATCGCCTCAACAAAACGACGGCAATGTTCCCATTGTTCCGGGTGTTTCGCTAATTCGCGAATCGCTCGACTCTCATCAAGCCCCGGAGGACCAAGAATAAATTTCGGTAACTTTTGAGACGAAATTTGAGATTGAGATGAAGGTTGGGGCAATGTTGTCGTAACGTTTTGATTCGGAATAGTTGATTTTTCCGTATCATTTTTGGATGGTTCTGTATTTTTTTCCGTTGTTTTTTGTTTCGGCTGATTTTTAAGATATTGTTCAAAAAATTGTTTTAGGATTCCCACCGTTTCGTCGGAATTGAAACTTTTAGAACCGTGTCCGCCGTCGCCGGCGGCAAGTTTAATCAAACGGCTTTCGATGCCTTCTTTTTGTAACGCATCATAAAGTTCCTGACTTTGCGACAATGGAACCAGCGTATCATCTTCGGCATGAACAAGCAACATTGGGGCTGTTGACCGATTCACTTGAAGAGCCGGACTCATTTTTCGCATCAAATTTATTTGTTCTTCCTGATTGCCGTCGAATGTTCCTTTTTCGACTCCGGGTTTCTTTTGAGACCATGTTTCAAAATTAGTGGGAGCGGCATACGCGGCAACCACCTGAATGGTACTGGATTGGTCAAGATGTTCGCCAATGTCAAATTCTTTTGTGGCGTCATTGGTTCCTAAAAGTGCGGAAAGATGTCCGCCTGCCGAATGTCCCCACGCACCGAATTTTTTTGTATCAAAATTGTATTCTTTGGCGTTGGCACGCAACCAACGAATCGCCGATTTGCAATCAATAATTTGTGTTGGCATTTTGAAATCCGGTTTCAGGCGATAGTTGATTCCGACAACGGCGAAACCGTGAGGAACATACCGATGCGCCCAACCTCCGGCAGCATCCTTATTGCCGGCAGCCCAACCGCCACCGTGAATAATAACTAATACCGGTAACGGTTGCATTGTTTTATAATTGTCCGGTAAATAAATATCCAACTGTTGGCGTTCACCGCCGTCTTTGACATACGGAACATTCGTAACACGAACTTCCGCCAACGTAACAGAATAAAGAACAACCGACAGTAAAAACGTACAAATTAATTTTTTCATATTAAATTAAGGGGGGTGATGGTTTGAAAGTTGTCATTGTTACGTCAAAGAATAATCACTTGCGTAACTGGTAATAATTCACTTTTCGTGATTAACTTTTGACTATTCTTGTTTCGATTTTTCGCGAATGATTTTATAAAATGCTGTTCTTGCTTCGTTATTTTTTGCAAGTCCGCGTTCTTGTACGAAATAAAGGTAAACGAGTTGGAGATTGGTATCGACTTTGCTATCCGTGCCGCAAGCGCCGCCGTGTCCGAACACACCGCCGCCGGTACCAACACAAAGCCCGTAACCTTGCGGAAGATGACCGGGTTGTTTTTTCCACATTTCTTTAACCGATTCCGGCTTGAGAAATCGTACACCATGAAATTCACCTTCGCCGAGAAGCATTTGATAAAACTTCACAAGATCATTCGGAGTTGAATAAAGTCCGCCCGCTGCTTCGGGATATCGGATTTGTCGGTTCTCCAACGGATACGTCAACTGACCGTTTTCGACACGTTTAAATGTTTTCGTATCAGCATTCCACGCATACACTTCGGCAAGACGTTTTTGCTGTTCTTGTGTTGGGTAAAAAGTTGTGTCTTTCATGCCAAGCGGTTTGAACAATCGTTGTTCCAAAAAATCTTCAAATAGTGTACCGGAAACACGTTCAACAACGGTTGCCGCAATATTAACGCCCATATTGGAATAACTGTGTTCTGTACCCGGTTGAGATTTTAACGGCGTCATCACACAAGTTGTCAGGGCTTTTGAAAACGGCAACAGGTCAATTTTATGTTTTTGTTGCAACAAAGGAACCCACTCCATGCCGCTCGAATGACTTAAAAGATGCCGAAGCGTGATCGGAGTTTCAACCGGTACAAGAACCGTTTTGTTCTCATCTTCTTTAACAGCAACTCGAAGTCCGTTCAATTCTGGAAGATATTTTGTTACGGGTGTATCCAAATCGAGTTTTCCCTCATCGACCAACATTAAAACTGCAACAGCAGTAATCGGTTTCGATTGGGAGGCGATCCAGAAAACGGTATCGCCGCTCATGGGAATTTTTTCGTCAACATTAGCGTAGCCAACAGCATCCAACTGTAACACGTTATCCTTGTCACCGATTACGGTAACAATTCCGGGCAGTTGGTGGTTGTCAATATAAGGCTGTAACATTTCTTTGACCGGAAAAGTTTCTGCCGAAAATAATGTTGCCGAAAACAGACTGACTAACAGAAAAACACTAATTCTTTTCATGGAAAACTCCTTGTTGAAAAAAAATGGAAACGGAAATGGAAATAAACAATTGAGATTTTTGAAAAATGTTACGAAATTATATTCGTTAGACATTTATCGTGCGTCTTGTGCCATTCGGACAAATTTAAGTTTTGCTTCTCCGGCTTTTGGTAACTTAAATTCTTGCATGAAATAAAGAAAAACGCGGTCAACATGAGGATTGACAACGCTTTCGGTTCCTGCAGCACCGGCATGACCGAAAACGCCGTTTGCAGTTTTCATACCAAGCCCGTAATCTTGAGGTAACGAACCGGTACGTTTTATGACAATTTCGCGAACAGATTCTTCTTTAATAATTCGTTTACCGTTAAATTCACCGCCGCGCAACAACATTTGATAGAACTTGACCAAATCATTTGGTGTTGAAAAAAGTCCGCCGCCCGCTTCGGCGAAACGTTGTGTTCGGTCGTGAAGCGGATAACGCAAACCAAGATTACGTGACACTAATTTATTCGTTTCTTCATCGAGTTGATAAACCAACGCCATACGATTTTGTTGTTCTTCGCTAGGCCAAAACGTGGTGTCTTTCATATTGAGTGGATTGAAAACATGATTTTGTAACAGGCGTTCGAACGGTTCATTGGCAATCCGTTCAATAATTGCCGCAGCTAAATCGATACCGAAATTAGAATACTGATAATTTTTACCCGGTTGATGATCGAGTGGAGTCAATAGTGCTGCGGTAATTGTATGTCGTAACGGTAATGTTTCAAGACCATGACGACGATGATTGGGCGAATCGCTGCGCAAACCACCCGTATGACTCAACAAATGCGCTAACGTCAACGGCGGATCAAGCGGAACCAACAACGTATGATGATCGTCTTTCTCGGCAATCACTCGCATTTCGGCAAGTTCGGGAAGATAAGTTGTTACGGGTTCTGTCAACGAAAGTTTGCCGCGGTCAACAAGAATCATTGCCGCTACAGCGGTAAACGGTTTTGTCTGCGACGCAATCCAAAACAGGGTATCGCCGGTCATGGGTTCTTGTTTTTCGATGTTACGAAAACCGAGAAGTTCCATTTGCAGAACGTTATTTCGGTCGGCGACCATCGCAACAATACCGGCAATTTCATTGTTCTTGATATATGGTTCGAGAATTTCCTTAACCGGATACGGTTCTGCAGAAACGACAAACGATTGTGTTGCAAATATCAATGTTGCAAAAACAACTGTTGAACAACATAGCAAGGCAAAGATTTTTTTAGTCATAGTTTGTTAAATGAAAAAAGGATTGTTGAAATTACGAAACGAAATTATAATCGTTCACATCGTAAAATACTTTGAATTTTGTTACTTCACTAAGTTTGTGAACGCTTCGCGAGCCGGAGTTCCTTTGGGCAAGGCGTGTTCTTGAGTCATGTACACAAGAATACGGTCAATTGCCGGTTTGGCAATCGTGTTTGTTCCGAATGTTCCGCCATGCCCAAAACCATTAGCAAGAATTGCCATACCCAAACCGTATTGACTATTAATGTTACCGGTTTGTTTTTTTATGATTTCCGTTACCGATTCTTCGGAAAGAATTCGTTGATTTTGAAACATTCCCTTGCCAAGCAACATCTGATAAAACTTCAAAATGTCCTCCGCGGTTGAATAGAGTCCTGCGGCGGCATCGGGATGGCGTTGCGGGTTATCCAAAGGATGTGAAAAACGTTCATTAATTTTTACAGCAAGTTTTTTTTCGTTACTTTTCCACTGATAACAAGTTGCCAGTCGTTTGAGATCAGGCCAAAACGTGGTGTCTTTCATGCCAAGTGGTTTGAAAAGCCGTTCTTGAAGAAATTCAAAATACGGTTTTTCGGAAATTCGTTCAACAATCATTGCGGCGGTATTGATTCCCATATTGGAGTAATGAGCTTTGACGCCTGGTTCCGCAATGAAAGGAATGGTTGGAAAAAGAGTTGCTTCTTCGTCATACGACAAAATATCGAAACCGAATTTGCGATGCAACGGCGCGCCCCAATCCATGCCGCTGGTGTGGCTGAGTAATTGCCGCAAGGTTGGTATTTTTGTTGGCGGAACCAACACGGTTTGTTTTTCGTTTTTTGTTTGAAGAACGCGAATCTCCTTAAATTCCGGCAGATAAGTTGTGAACGGTTCGTCAAGTGAAAGTTTGCCTTCATCGACGAGGATCATTACCGCAACCGCTGCAATCGGTTTTGATTGAGAAGCCACCCAGAATATTGTATCGGGAGTCATTGGTTCTTTCGTTTCGAGATTTTTATAACCGATTGCGTTGACTTGTAGAACGGTGTTGTGCGAAGCGATAATCGTTACAAAACCTGCCATGTCACCGCTTTGAACATAAGGTTCCAATGTTTTTGTGACGGGAAATTCTTCTGCGGAAAAACTTAAAACGGGAACAAAAAACAACAAAACAATCAACGATACATAAAATGTTCTCATGAATTTCTCCTGAAAAAGTGAGATGTTTATCGTACGGTAACATTCGGTTTGTGAACACAAAAAATATAAAAAATCTTTACTGAAATTACATATTTTTTGATTTGAAAAATCATGTTTCAAAATCTTGATTGAAAATTCTATTGAAATATTGGGACGAGTTTTACGAACCGCCTCCACTTCCTGACCAAAAGGAAATAGTTCCGCTAGACTCGTCATACCCAGGAAATAAAAATAATCATTGGAAATAAAAATTTGTTTTTCATGAGTTTTTTATCGTCATATTTTAGGGTTCAAATGTTTCACGAAAATTATTGCGAAACGTTTTAACGTTTACCGCAAGACAACTCGACAAAAAAGCAACACTCTATTTTAATTCGTAACCGTTCACAAATCAAGAACGCAACATACAGGAATTATTACGGCAAGGAAACTGAAATTCCGTCGTTTACCTGTGATAACGGAACTAAAATTGATGTTGAGGTAGTAACGGAAATCGATTTTATGGAACTATCACCTAATAGGAATAAAACAACGGATGGATGCCAACTTCCAAAACCGAACGTTTTTCCATGTGCCGTCGATGGGTCATCGAAATCCATTGCTCGCGAAATTGGGTAACCCGTAAATGTACCGTCACTGTTGTAATTTTCATGAAAAGTACGAAATATTGGTTGTGCTCCTCGATTATCACCAAAAGTTAAATAAGAACAATCTGAATAACGAGCATTATCAACACCATTATAAGTACCACATTTTCCAATTAACGTTAAAGGAATGTGTTTTTCTCCGATCATCAATTGATTACTCAAGCCATCAGAAATCCACGCAAAAGAATCTCGTGGTTGCCATTCGCTGTGTCGGTTGGCATCTGCGCCTGTTCCTGCGGCATTCATGGGAACAATTGCGCGGCGAAAAGGAGAACGGTTTTTGTCGATGTCTGCTGTAAATGAAGCGGGATTCCACCATTCTCCACTTGTATCATGGCTCGCAATCATGGCGTAATCTGTTGTTGCTCCGACATTGGGTTCGCCATCTGCCGTACTTATCGTTCCCAAAGCACCATCACTCAACGCAGGACAACTACGGCGAGAAGGACAAACCATATAAGAAACGGAAGCAAATTGTTTTCGTTTTTCATCATCCATGCTCCATGGTCCGGGATTGTATCCGCCCCAAAATGCGATATCGAAAAAACTCACCCAATTAAACGGTGCAACACCATTAGAGTGATAACTCGTTACGAGATCCCAAAGTCCTTGTTGTTCCATAAAAGGATAAAGAAATACATATCCTGAAATCATTCGGTAAGCTAATCCGGCTGGTGGAATACCGTTTTGAGTATCGTGAAAATTGTGAACACCAATTCCCATTTGTTTGAGATGGTTAGCACATTGCATTCGTCTTGCCGCCTCGCGCGCCGCTTGAACTGCCGGCAACAGAAGTGCAATTAAAACTCC
>JAIRTV010000176.1 GCA_031254675.1 Planctomycetaceae bacterium
ATTACCCAATCACTCCAGTGACCAGGGACATATAGAGTTATCCGTTCCAGGAGCAACAAAAGGTAATGATGGACAATGGCGCTATCCACAAAAATAACGGAAAATAAAATGCAGATACATTACGCTTTATATGATCAATCATATTCAAACGAAGGCAAATATTGGACGTGGTTTGACGAATCACTTCCGTGGTCAGTGTTGGATAAATTTTATAGTGATTTTGCGTCGAAACATTTACCCCCAAAACCAAATGATCTGACGAATACCGATCTTTGGGGCGGTGCTGTTACGTTTGACGGTTATCTTGTTCTCTATCGTTGTTTCAATGGCGGATACGATAACTATGATCGACCACAACGCTGCGTGATAATGACGGCGTGGTTAAAGACCACCGATGTTGTTGCCGGAACGGATTTGTCGCAAATTTTTGATAACAATATTTTTCGTTTTACACAGGAACATGCCAAAAAGATACCTGTATCGAAACCTGAAAAATTAACGGAAGAAATAATGCTCGCGACAAACAACGCAACGAAAAATATTACTTTCCAAGTTGATGACCAAGTTAATGATTTATTGCGTATGAAAGAAAAACGTTTTGTAATCAATGATGTTGTTGCGCAAGCATTGGAGTTACTTTCTATAACATTGCGATGTTCCAGTTCCCGTGTACGCTCCATCATCGTTGATATAGAAAAAATCTCAACGCAAAAACAAGCAGTTGTGCGAGTGAAATTGGAGACACCACCAATCTCTCCTCCGCCACAACCGACACCTCAAAAAACTGTCGAAACACCGACTCACCCTCCAAAACTTCCATCTTGGTTGTTTAGTTTCAGCAGAACGGTAATAATCTTAATTATTGTTTTATTATTGACGACTATCTGCGTAAGTGTGTTTAGACAACCTCTGTACAATAAACCATCATTATCGCCACAGGCAAACCGGGTGGTGGAACAGCCGAAGAAGAATGTCGGAGTATGTGGTAGGCTACAGATGTCCAGTGAACCACCGTTATCAGAACGAGCACGCCAGGTGATTACATTGTTCGACCAGCTGGAACCGGCGGAACAGCGTAAGGTATTACAAGAGTTGCAAAAAATAAAAGGATACCTAGAGTCTGACTCCCATGATCAGATGTTGCCAACACCGAAGAACCCGAATGACCATTCACAACCGTCGACAAAACCGAATGAATATCCGTCTAACAGGAGAAATGGAAAAAAAGAAAAAATGTAATACCTTTTCGTTTGTAGTAAAATTTGGCTTTGTTTTCTGACTACGCTTTCCTAAAAGTACAGAAACGCAATATTGTAAATCATGTTTTTGTATCATTATTTTCCTAAAAATCAGTTTACTCTGAACTTCTGCAAAGTTCAGTAACTATACTTTACAATGCCAATAATTGTACTTTTTTAATCCGAAGTTCCGAGCGAAAATGGGTTGTTTTTCGTCGTAATTCTTTACATATTCGAAATATACGTTGAATTTGATTTTAAAAATAGTAGGTATGTAAAAAAATGACAATGAATATGAGCAGGTACAAAGTTTTCAAACATTACTGAACAACCTGGCAACCATTTGTAAAAATGATTGTCAAATAGAAAACGAAAATAATCTCACCTTCAACACTCTAACAACATCAACTCCTTTTCAAGAAATTTTTACGTATGAGTCACCTCACCTTGTTTATCTAAATTAACACCCAGCCTGTAAATATTCGGAAAAAATTGCTCTTGACAGAAAATACAAGATTCCGTAAACTCTCGCAACCGTACAGGAAAACGGTCATGTAATAAAGTCGATCAAGCGGTATTCCGCCTTGTTGTTCTGCGATGTTCTCACACAATAAGTCAACGGAAAATATTGAATAAAATGGTTCGGATACCTATTTTTACCTCACTGACAGAAACAATTTCGAAAGAAATTAACATTCGAACTCATTCCGTTTCACCACGAAAACCGGAATCGTTGGCGGTGATAATTACGACTTATAACAATCCCGCTTGGCTCGAAAAAGTCCTTTGGGGCTACTCAGTACAAAATTATTCACAAACACCGGTTCAAATTATTGTCGCTGACGACGGTTCCACCAACACAACACGGCTCCTCATCGAAAAATATCGCCAACATTTTCCCTGGGATTTGGTTCATCTTTGGCATCCCGATCACGGATTTCAGAAAACCCGAATATTAAATCGAGCTATTGTCGCCGCAAAAGCCGACTATCTTATTTTTACCGATCACGATTGTATTCCGCGAAACGATTTTTTGGCGTTGCATTTCGAACATGCTGAAACCGGTTATTTCCTTTCGGGAAGTTATGTCAAACTCTCAAAAATACTCAGCCATCAATTAACACAGGAAGATATCGTCGCCGGTCACGCTTTTAACAAAGAATGGTTGAAATCACAAGGTTTTCGATTACATTCCACGCTTCCCAAATTAACAGCCAATAAACGATTGGCGATGTTTTTGAACTGGATTACAACAACCGACGCCACATGGAATGGGCATTGTAGCTCTTGCTGGCGCAACGATGCGTTGGCGATTAACGGATTCAACGAATCAATGGGTTACGGTGGAGAAGATCGTGAATTTGGAGAACGACTCAGCAATCTCGGAATTAAAGCCAAACAATTACGATATAGTTTTCCGTGTTTGCACCTGGATCACGCTCGTCCTTACGCGATTCCCGAATCTATTGCCAAAAATAAAACAATCCGTAAAGAAACTCGACAATCCGGTCAAATCGAAACCGCATACGGCATCAAACAAATGCTCGAAGAAAAAAAGAACGATGGCTATGTCGAAAATTTTTGTGTCCACCCGTCAATATGCTTTTCTCTTCGTGACGGTTTGCTCCGAAGAGCAGGATAATTATAGACTTGCGACTATTGTCGAGTGTTCCGGCATCTGATTGTCAGCCTCAAACAAAATACAAATCGGCTATCGCCAACACAATATTTCGGCAAAATATTGCCCATCGTGTTTGCTGAAAAGTTGCTTATCGTGTTCGTAATCGTGTTTATAAAGATGCTGTTTGAATAAGGGTTGCCTCTTGAGTTGTGGTTTAATGTTGATGAGCTGAGTTATGGAACAACAAGGTCGCGTGGCGGGGATTGATTTTGGAACGGTACGAATCGGAATCGCATTGAGTGATCCTGAGCGGATTCTCGCAAGCCCTTACGAAACGTACGTTCGCCAATCATTAGACCGCGATGCCGAATATTTCCGGCAATTTGTAGAAAAAGAACATGTTGTCCGATTTGTACTCGGATTGCCGATTCATCTGAACGGCGGGTTCAGCGAAAAAGCCAAAGAAGCAGTTCAATTCGGACATTGGCTCAAAGAAATAACCGGAATCGAAATCGATTATACGGATGAACGTTATACCTCCGTCGAAGCAGAACACTTTTTACGCAACGCCAAACTCACACGCAAAAAACGAAAAACATACCGCGATAAAATTGCCGCCCAAATTATTTTGTCCACCTATCTTGAAGCCGGTTGTTGCGGAATAACGGATTTTTCCGGAATTGACGATTGATTCGTTCAAAAAACGACAATAAACGCCGATGATAAAGAATAAAATAAAAGATCAAAATTAGAACTGGCTTCAACAGAATATCAAGAGTTGGAACATATTGTTGTCAATTGTCCTCGTAAATTGCACGAGATATTGTACGAAATACTGTTTATTATTATCAGGAATTTATCAATGGAACGGATTCGGAAACCAATTTTGTTGGGGTTATTGATATGTTTCACGTTGGTGTTGGCGGGTTGCCAACAGGCGTTGCTGACGGCGTTGGTTCTTGTCAACGGAACCGATGTAAAGCCAAAATATGATACGTTGTTGAAAGGCGAAAAACGAGTTGTGGTTGTTTGCCGCTCGCTGGCTTCCAACTCGTATGATGTTCAAAATGTTTCGCGTGAGATTTCGCGTCAGGTCAGCAAGTTGCTTGATCTCCATGTTCGGAACAAAAAACTGAAAGTAGTGGAACCGGTCAAAGTGGAAACATGGCTGGATAATTGCAACAATGATTTTGACAATTTTCTGGAGATCGGTCGCGATCAAACAATCAACGCGGATATTGTGATTGGTTTGGAACTTCGTGGTTTCCAGTTGCGTGATCCACATTCGCCGTATTTGGTTCAGGGAAAATGCCAAGTCCATATCAAAGCAATTGATTGTTCGAACGGGGAAGTTCTTGTTTCCGAAACAATGTCGATAGTTGATCCGCCTAATTCTCCGCTTTCGGGTGGTCCTGGTATGGAAGCGGAGTTTCGTCCACGATTTGTTCAAGTGGTTGCCGAACAAATTGCAATTCTGTTCCATCATCATGACCCGCATAAATCGAAACGTATTGATGCCGATAATCTGGATATGCATCGTTTGCAGTAGTTCTTTTTTTACCGATACAAGCCTTCGGTGAAACATTGTGAAGCCAAATAAAAAAACATCGAAACGCAAAACAGACCAAAATAATTAAAACGTAGTCAGTTCAGAACACTCAGAATTTTGGAACCTGCGCAAATCTAAGGAATTAACAAAATCGACTCTAGAATTTCGGCTGAATAATTCAGTTCCGATTCATTTTTCAACGGCAATAATTTTCGGAGCCGGAATCCGTGTTCCGTGCAAATTTCCGAATTCGGCAAGCAGCTCTTTGTAATTATATTGAAGAAAATTC
>JAIRTV010000199.1 GCA_031254675.1 Planctomycetaceae bacterium
GAAAGAGCGGAAGCGTACCGGAATTGTCCGTAATCTGAAAAAAATTCTCCGTCTTCCGTGTTCTCCGTTTCCCAATAAAATAAGTCTTCTCTCAAGGAGTAAATGGAATACAGACAACACCAAAAACACGGAAAAATAAAAAAATCCGGCAGAATGTCCCACTCAATACGTAGAAAATAACTCCCAAGAACATTCGAAAAACCACTACAGATCAATATTTCATGTTTTCTAGATACTGATCAATCAGTTCGATACAATCTTTGGTGTCAAGAATTTCCGTCACGGTCAAATTAAGAACATAAGATTCCAGAATCCCATAAAGATGACTCGCCGCAATATCCACATTGCGAACCGACAACTCTCCAACAACCGTCGCCTCCCGCAACAATCGCGATAATAAAAATTTCATCCCAAAAGTATGCCGCCGAACTTTACGTTTGACATTCTTGCCGTTTTGCTTCTGCGTCAACACATAATCAAGAACCACCGTCAAAAATACACGATTGTCTTCAAGAAGCCGAACCGTCAAATGCAATATCCGTATAATTTTCTCCAACGGCGTCCACTCTTTGCGGTCAAGAATCTTTTCAACCATCGTGTTAAGATTACCAGTCGCCAATTTAACAGCGTAAGTAAAAATCTCCTCCTTGTTCTGGAAATATTTGTAAATACCAGTTCGGGAAATATCACAACGATTCGCAATTTTTTGGTACGTGACCCCACCGTAACCCTCGTCCGCAAACAACACAAACGCCCTCTCCAATATCATATTGCGACGCCGCTGATGGTCAATCGGAATAGTCATAGTAAAATCAATCATCAATTAGATTGTTACAGCGTTTACCATTTCTTGGCAATTCCCGCCGAAATCATATTGCCACTGACCTCATTGGTTACACTACCGACACCCGGTCCAGCAGGAAAAGGACCAGTCGTTTTGGCATTGAACGCATGCATGTACGCCAACGATAATTCAAGATTTTTGATAATTGAGTAAGTCGCCCCCATACTAAGAACATGACGCATCATCAACGGCGCCGCCACATTCAACGCCGCACTACGATTCGGAATCGGACTTTCATTCCAACAATAACCCATACGGAGCGTCAGCTTTCGGTTGAGCCTTCGTTCAACCCCAACCGCAATCGACATCACACTCTCCCAATCCAAACCCTCAACAACTCCATTCTCAACTCCCTTCTTGAAACCCGCCGCATGCGCATAATCAAAATAACGAATATCAAACCCAATAACCGTGTCCCGAATACCATCATAAGAAAAACCCAACGAAAGTGTTGTCGGAAGAGTTAACGAAAATGTATCATTCACAGACTCAGAAGCGGTGTTTGTACCTTGATAGGTGAGCTTTTCCGCCCAAATCGGACTTTTGAACAGGAAACCAGCCTTAAAATGATTTTTGAAATCGTAAAAAGTTCCAATCTGGAATCCACCACCCCAAGCATAGCGCGTGCCAAAATTATGAACTTCGGTTCCAAGCTCTTGTCCCAATTGCATAGGATTAATTGACAACGACGCCAAATCAATAATCGGCGCAACTCCCACCGACAAACGATCCGTCACTTGATAAGAAACCGTCGGCGTCATTTGCATAATAATCACTGTGGACGCTTTCGCACGACCAGCCAAAATAGGATTATTGTCTCCCGCCGGATAAAGCGCTGCCGCGCCTCCAACTCCCCCCAAACCAAGACCAAACGTAATCGGCGACCGCGGACAACGACGCCAAACAAATGCCATACTCGGATCAGGTATCGAACCGGCATTGCCCTTAGTCGAACCACTACGAATCCGCTGCCCATTAACGTCAACATGGGAACTGACCCGCGTTTTCGGCATAATAATACCAAGCCCAAATGAAATTTCACTTTTTTCAAGTGCCGAAATCGATGCCGGATTCCAATAAATCGCTCCAGCAGCATCAATAGGCATTGCCGTCGCCGTGCCACCAACAGAGTCATTGACCGCTCCAATACTCCGAAGAAGAACACCTTGCCCATTGACAAAACGCTCAGAAATAACCAACGAAAGAAACAAAACCAAAACGACCTTCCAACAAAATACAGATGTTGTTTTCATAACTATTTTCAGTTTGATGACGATTTCAAAAGTTTCAAAACCAATGAAAATGCTCAGCACACACAAAAACCAAGCACGATATGTTTTACTTTTCGGCACGGGGATATTTAAGATTGTGCTCAATTAGACAAAACGGAATATTCCGAATAATACGCATTGTTTACAAGATCGTTATTATCGGATAATCCAACAAGTTGTCTCTCAAATTGACACAAAGATTATTGACGCAAAGATCTAATCTCCATGCCGGACAAGCACTTCATCAAGTTCGGCTTTCCGCTGAGCTTTTTGCCGACTGTGTGCAAGGAATGCATTGATGTGCTTTTCAAAAAATTCCGCAATCCCTTGAATCAACACAAAAAGCACCGGCGTTACATAAACGCCCACCATTGTTTCCATCAACAACCCGCCAAAAACACCGTTGCCAATCGCGTTTCGGGAATTACCGCCCGCTCCGTCCGCCCAAACCAACGGCAATACACCCAAAATAAACGCAAAAGAAGTCATAAAAATCGGACGTAACCGCAATCGCCCCGCCTCATAAGCCGCTTGAACCAACGGCGTACCATGTTCACGCCGCTCCTTCGCAAACTCCGTAATCAGAATCGCATTCTTCGCCGACAAACCAACCATCATCAATAAACCAATTTGTGTATATAAATTGATTTCCGGCATTTTCCCCGCATGAATCGCAAACAACGTAACCGCCGTAAGCGATCCGGCAACTCCAAGAGGTACCGCCATCATAATAATCAGCGGCGACGCCCAACTCTCGTATTGAGCCGCAAGAATCAAAAACGCAAACAAAACCGATACCGCAAAGAAAATCGCCGTTTGACTACCAACCCGTTTTTCTTGAAACGTTACACCCGTCCAGTCAAAACCAAAACCATCCGGCAATGTCCGACTCAATTCTTCCATCTTGGCAATACCTTCGCTCGTACTTCGATCCGGACGAACAATACCAGTAAATTGTGCACTCGGAAACATGTTGTAACGAGTCAGCAATTGCGGTCCCGCAACTTCCTTAACTGTTGTAAATGTTTCCAACGGAACCATCGCACCAACATTGTTTTTAACTTTGATTCGCAAAATATCTTGAACATTGTCGCGATATTCGCCCTTCGCCTGAGCATTAACCCGATACGTCCGACCAAAAACATTAAAATCATTAACATACGCCGTTCCAAGATACGATTGCAACGCCGCAAAAATTTCATTCAAATTAAGACCCATTCGTTTTGCCTTGTCTCGGTCAATGTCAAGGAATAAACGTGGCGCACTCGGATTAAACGGCGTCAGTGCCGCAACAATCGGATCCATGTCAACCGCTTTTTGTTTCAAATCGTCCATCACCGAAGCAATTGTTGCCGCACCAACTCCGCGTTCATCAAGAAGAACATACGAAACACCGGTTGTCATTCCAAGACCTTGAATCGGCGGCGGAGTAAACATCATAAATTCCGCTTCCGGAATCCGATTAAGACCAGCCCGTAACCGCGCCTGAATTGCAGGAATCTTCAAACCTTCATCACGGCGTTCCTTCCAAGGTCGAAGCGGCATCACAACCATACCAAGATTCGACCCGCTACCACCAACAAACGAAAAACCATTAATGTACATCGCCGATTTAATTCCACCGTTTTCAACATAAGTTTTCTTCTTATCCCAAAAACGTTCATAAATTTTTGTTGTGAGATTACGTTTTGCGTACTCTTCATTCCGCGTAATTGTTTGTTGCGCCCGAACCAACCGCTCAACACGAGTCAACACTTCAGCGGTACGCTCCTGCGACGCGCCTTCGGGAAGTTTCACCTCCATAAAAATAACACCCTGATCTTCCTCCGGCAAAAATCCAGACGGAAGATGTGTAACCGACCAAAGTAATAAACCAATCAAACCCACCCAAAGAAGAAAAATAATCGGAGCAATATAAATCATTGATTTAACGGTTTTCAAATAAATGTATCCGAAACCGTCAAAAACAAAATTGAAAATTCGGAAACCAATAAACCGTTTGTTCTTCGGCACCGACGGACGAAGCAAAATCGCACACAACGCCGGTGCCAACGTCACTCCGCAAATTCCAGAAATACCAACCGAACCGGCAATCGTTAACGCAAACTGCTTGTAAAGCCGACCAACAATTCCTTCCATCATCGATGTTGGAAGAAATACCGCCATCATCACAAGAACTGTTGCAATCACCGGTCCAATAACTTGAATCATTGATTTTTTCGCCGCCGTATGAGGATCAATATGTTCTTCATCGATAATTCGTTGCGTATTTTCAACCACAACAATCGCATCATCCACAACAATACCAATAACAAGAATTAAACCAAACAATGTCATTGTGTTGATGGAAAAACCGAACAACCACATCAAAAAAAATGTTCCGACAATCGAAACCGGAATCGTCAACGTCGGAATCAACGCCGCCCGCCAATCTTGAAGGAAAATAAAAACCGTAAAAACAACAAATAGAATACAAAGAACCAATGTTTCAATAAATTCATCGACGGTTGCCTGAATAAAATCGGTCGCGTTAAACGGAATAGCATATTCCAAACCGCTGCGTTCAATTGACTCTTTGAGCGACGACATCATGCGAAGAACATTCGCCGAAACTTCCAACGCATTCGCTCCGGCACGCGGTGCAATCGCCATACCGGTTGCCATTTTACCGTTGTAACGCGCTTCACTGGAATAGTCGGCGGCTCCTAATTCAATTAACGCAACATCTTTCAAACGCAGAACTCCTCCCGAAGAATCAATACGAAGAATCATATTTTCAAACTGCGAAACATCTTGAAGTCGTCCTAATGTTACAACTGCCAGATTCGTTTGAATACCATCGGGAACCGGTTCAAGACCAATGCGTCCGGCAGCAACTTGAACATTCTGTTCCCGAATTGCGGCATGAACTTCTTGTACGGAAAGTCCGCGTGCTGCCATCGCGTCTTCGTCAAGCCAGATACGCATACTAAATGTACGACGATCAAACATCATCACTTCGCCAACATCTTTCACACGCGCTAAACGATCTTTCAAATAAAGCGAAGCGTAATTAGCAAGATATTGACCGCTTTTCGTTCCTTGTTGCTGATTACCATTTGCCTGAGTTGCTGCCAACGCACCGGAAATTCCCATTCCGTGTGACGCAACTTCGGATTGTGTGGGTTGCGGTTCTGCTGCGTCCGGTATTTTTTCAAACAAATTGACAAAACAAATAAAATTCGTCGCCCGTTTATCCACCCGAACTCCCAACCGCCGAACTTCATCCGGCAAAAGCGGTTCTGCCGCTTTAACACGGTTCTGAACAAGAACCGACGCAATATCGGGATTGGTTCCTACTTCAAACGAGACGGTAATTCGTAACGAACCATCGCTGGTACATTGCGAATCCATGTAGATCATGTTGTCAACTCCATTAAGCGATTCCTCAAGCGGAATCGCCACCGCATTGGCAACATCTTCCGCACTAGCACCAGGATAAGTCGCCGAAACAGAAATCGTCGGCGGCACAATATCAGGAAATTGCTCTATCGGCAACGACGGAATTGATACCGCCCCAAGCAACGTAATCACCAAACATACCACACAAGCAAAAATCGGACGATCAATAAAAAAATGGGAAAACATGTTTCAATATTGTTCACCGCGCCGCAGTAAAACACGGTAAATTGTTAAAGTGTTAAGTTAATAAATTGTTAAGTTAAACTATTGTTAGGCATTAACTATATCAATATTTTTGTCGACCAGTTTTCAATTGTTACAAATTGAATTATAAACTGTGACCATGATGGTTATAGAATCACTGTTGTGATGTTTCTGATTCTGCTGTTTGTTCTAGTTTTGTTTCTGGTTCTTCTGTTTTGACAACTGTAACGGTTCCTGCTTCGGTGGCGCGGCGTTGGTTGTATTCTTCCAGAGTGGTAGGAGCGACTTCCATCCCGATTCTGGCACGTTGAAGTCCTTTGACGATATAAGTTTCGTCGGGTTTGAGACCGTCCAGAACAATTCGCATTTGAGAATCAAGCAGTCTGCCAATTTTAATATCTCGTCGTTTTACAATATTTGTTTCGTATGCTGGAAGTGGTTTTCCGTCTTTATCTTTGAGGGGTTGGTTAAACGGGTCTGTTGGAGTGAACATTCCTTTATCGACGATCAACACATATTTTGTGTCGAGGTCGGTCATAATGGCTTCTTCCCGAATCAGGATAGCGTTTCTAACCTTTTCGTAGGGGATTCGAACACGGCAAATCTGACCGGGATAAACCATATAGTCATCGCGGTCACCGATACGAAGCAAGGGATTCCGTATTTCACCTCGAAGCGTAATTTGTCCTGAGTTATAAGTAATTTGGTTGTCCACTAAAGCGACGATATTACCTCTAAGCGAAAAATCGGCGGACAACACATCCACACCGGTTGATAAAGCGACATCAAAAGCTCCGCGAATTATGTTTCCTGCGTCACTGTTTTGCGGTGATTGATTTTCTTCTGAAATTTTTGAGGTTTCGGTTTTATTGATTTGATTGATTGCTTCGTCGAATTTTTTGCGGAATCCCGAACGTTCTTTTAGATCGTTAAATTGTCGATCACTGATGAAAAAGTCCACATAAATTGGGTCCATTTGAGCGATAGACAGCACAACGGATTGATTACCGGTTGGGCTGACATAGTTTCCGACATCGACGAGATTTTTGGTGGTTTTTCCTGTGATGGGTGCTTTTAGATCGGTGTATTGGAGGTCGAGTTCTGCGCGGCGAACCGAAGTTTTGGCGAGTTCGACAGAGGCTTGTGCTGTTTGAAATTCTGCTTGGCGAGATTGAAATTCTTCGATTGAGATGGTTGCGGAATCGACGAGTTGTTTACCGCGGTCGAGATTTGCTTTGGCGAGAGCGGCTTTGGCTTCATTGACGGCGAGTTCTGCTTTGGAGGCTTCCAGCGTAACCTGATACTGATCTTGTTCGATCAACGCTAAACGGTCGCCCTGTTTGACAATGGCGCCGGATTCGAAAAACAACTGTTCGAGATAACCGGCAATACGTACTCGAATATCAACCGATTTATACGGTACGGTTCGTCCGTCCACGTAAATGTAAAGTTGGACATCATCCTGCCCGACATTATCGACGACAACTTCAGTTTTAGGCGTTGCGGCAGCACCGGTCGAACTTGGGGTCTGTTTCTGACCACAACCGGATTGGGCAAGAAGAACAAGTGTAAAAATACCGGAAAACAACAGACTTTTGCTAATTCTGAAATTCATTTTTCTGAAATAGTTGATTTGAGGAACCTGAGGGTAAAAATAAAACTTTTGTTTGAAACGCTAGTTTGTTTTATTAGTTTACTTGATTATTTCCAAAAGACAAGAGGTAGAGTTTACGCTGGTGCGAGGTTTTTATGAAAAACATGGAAAAAGTTGTTGATTGTTTTTGAAAATCGCATAAAATTAGTAATCAATGATATTTCGCAAGATTGATATTTTGAGAGTGGGTGAATTGCGAATTATTGTGAATGGTATTACTTATTAATTTTGAAACGCCGAGACCGCTGAGGTGGTATTAGTAAGTTTGGTGATTTGTTTTATGAGTTAAATTTTCTTTGTTTGGTTTGCATTGATTTTCCTTGATGTTTTTATGGCTTTAGTCACGCTTCGAATATTGGATGGTCCTGAACGGGGCAAGGCGTTTCATCAGATTGCGACGCCGGTTTCTATTGGACGTGAAGAGGGGAATTTTATTCAATTGAATGATGAACGGGTGAGTCGTTATCATTTGAAGATTCATGAAAACGATGGGGTGATTCTTTTGACGGATCTTCAAAGTACGAATGGGACACGAGTGAATGGTGAAGTGGTTCATGTGTGGCGTCTTCGTCCGGGTGATATTATTTCGGCGGGTCGATCTATTTTGATTTTTGGTTCGACGGAGGAGATTGGGGCGCGTTTATCGAAGTTGAATCAAGAGGATCGGTCGGCGTCGGTTCCGATGGGAATTGACGGAGAGGAGTTTCAATTCCTTGAACGCTACATGGAGGGGTCGCAATTTGAAAAGTTATCTTCACATTTATTGGAGGTTGAGATTTTTCGTGGTCTTTTTAAGGAGGAGTTGGCGCCGCTCCATTTATTGTCACCTCCTGATCTTCCGACGGATCTTCCGCCGCGTCAGTTGGCGCAGATGATGGAATTTCTTCAATACATTCTGATTCGGTTGCGTTGTTTGACGGCAACTGTTCGCACGGAACCGTTGAAATCGAAGAGCGGAGAAGAAGGAGCGGAAGACAGTAAGGTGTTACTTTCTGCGGTTCAATGGCAAAATCTTCTTGATCTTTACGCGCGTATTGCGAAATATTTGGAATCTGTTACTGAACCGTAAATTTTCCGTCCTGTTAGGGCGGCGTGTTGGTGAATATATTTTTTTCTGTACTAATAATAAGGAGTATTAATTTCGCGCAACAATCCGATTTATCTGTCAAGACAAGTAAACGTCTTCAAATTGTTCTATTGGCGACGGGGGCATTTTCGGTTCCTTCGATGCGGGCAATTTATGATTCTGACGAATTTGATATTCAGTGTCTTGTGACCAACCCGATCCGTTACGACAAATCGAACCGACCGATTCTGACGCCGGCTCGTCGATTTGCCGAACAGTATCATATTGCCATTTCGGAAAAGGAGGATGTTCATTCTCTTGAATTTTTTGATTTTCTTTATTTGATGCGACCGGATATTTTGTTTGTTTGTGATTTTGGTCAAATACTTTCGAAACGAGTGTTGAGTGGTTCACTTTTGGGTGGTATTAATTTGCATGGTTCTTTGCTTCCTAAGTATCGTGGTGCGGCGCCGGTTCATTGGGCGATTATGAATGGAGAACCGTTTACGGGGATTAGTATTATTCACATGACGCCGCAAATTGATGCGGGACCGGTTATTGCGCAGAGTCCGCCGATTCCGATTCATCCTTACGAGACGGTGGAAGAATTGGAAGAGCGGTTGGCTGAATTTGGAGCCGAACTTGTATTGGAAACGTTACGAAAGATGGCGAAAAACGAACCGGTTCGGATTATTGAACAGTTTCACGAACTGGCGTCTCGTGCGCCGCGTTTGAAAAAGGAAGACGGGTTGGTGAATTGGTCAAATTCTTCGCGAATGATTTCCGATTATTATCGTGCCATGTCGGTTTGGCCGAAATCGTACACGGATTGGCAGCGTGAGGATGGTACGAAGTTGCGATTGATTTTGGGACAGATTCTTCCGTTGGATGATTCGTTTCGGGAGTTATTCTATGAAGATTATAGTGAGTCGGTATTTGTGGGACCGATGTTGACGGATGCCAAGATGGACAATTTAGCGGTTCTCCGTGCGCGTCAGCAAGACGAACATGATTTGCGTAACGCACCGAAGCATCAACATAGTAAACGTCCGAGTTGGTGGCAACCGGGAACTGTTATTCGTGCGAATGGTCGGGATTTGATTATTGCGGCTGGTGAGGGTACGGTGCAGGTATTGCAAATTCAACCGGTGGGCAAGAAAATGATGAATGTTCGTGATTTTCTTTTGGGTTATCCGATTAAATCCGGTGACCGTCTTGGATAAAATGTATCTTTTGATTTCTTTCTTGTTTCCGCTACGAAAAAATCTCAGAAAATAACAACGAATGACAAACTGCCGACGAGTTGGTTGTTATGAGTTTCTTTACCGAACGGACGATAATTGTTCTTATAATTGGTATGATCGTAGCGTAATTCCGGGCGAAACATTATTTTCGGATTGATTTTGTAATTGATTGCGAAAGTTGTTTCGAAAAGGTTTCCGCCTTGTCCGCCGGTTACTGATGGCGAGTCAAATACTGTTCCGCGTGCATGAAGAAATTCGATACGCAAGCCAGCCGATAATTTTTCGTTGATTGTACAAATTAGGTGTTGGTTGATTCCCCAAGAATCGCTGCTGGAATTGTTTCCGATTGTTCCGGTTTTATCGTACACTTTTCCATTGGTGATTGCGCCTTCAATCATGTAAAACCAACGGTTATTGATTTTCCATGTGAAAATGAGAGTATTGAGAATATCTGTTGCGGAATCGTAAGAGCGGAAGTTCCCGCCTTTATTGTTGTAAAATATTTTGTATGTTAGTGCGGATGATTTATTGAAATGTCGGGTGATTTTTCCGAGAAAGCCGTTATCTCCGAACGAATTATCGAAACTGTTGAAGACGCCTGCCGTCCATGCGGCGGAGACAGTCCATTGATTATTCCATGTTGATTCGACCATGGCGCCGGAGACGGTCATGGGGCGACCATAAGCGATATTGGCGTGGGAGTAGAAAAATTCGTAGGGAGCGGCTAAGGATTCGTAGGAGAAGCCGCCGCCGAATTTACCGACTTTTAGGTTTAGATTTTTTGTTCCGAGTGTGGCGTTAAGTGTTACGAATGATGCGTAATAATCGCCGCTTCCCCAATTATAATCGAATGATTCATCGCCCCAGAATCGTGGATAGCGGGAATCGGTACCGAAATTAAAATCGGCACGAAATCCCCAACCGAAATGGTTGTTGAGTTCTTTTTTTGCTCCGACCCAGAGTTGATTGAGTTTCCAATCTGATGGTTGTTCTAGCATCAAGACGTAGGAATTTCCTGATTGGGGCGTAATACTTCTGTTGTAGGCGTAGGGACCGGGGTTGCCGTATTCATTGGTTCCGCCGTGATTATTGACGGTGATACCGGTCAACGCCCAACCGTAAAACTCAATCGTTGATTTTGTTGCAAAAATAGAACGACACGGTTCGGGAACAACCGGTTCGCAACCGATTTCCGCAACATGATCGGCGACATGATCCGTAATACTTCCTGCAACAGATAATGGAAATAACGTAATCGCCATTGTCGTTGTAACGGTGATTGTAGCCAAAAACTTTATGAAATTCATAAAATATCCTCCTTGATATTGGTTTGAGATTTAGGAACAATTATTGATTTAATCCGCAGGTTTCCAACAAACATTTTTGGACGATAAAATCATGTTCGTAGGAATAGGGATTGACGATTTCTCCGCGTAAAATTTGAGCAAACTCACTCCATTGATCTTCGTAACGATTTTTGGCGGTGGGCATTGGGACGGTTTGATAACCTTTTTTGAAACCGTTACGATCTTCATTGAGAGCGAGTCGTAAAACGCCGTTTGATATATTCCCTGCGGTTTCAAGTGGTTGAATAATAATTGTTCCTTTATCGCCGCACACGGTTAGATGGCGTCGTTGAAAACCTTCAACCTCAGTAACGGATGTTCGCAGCGTAGCGATACAACCGTTTGGATATTCAAAAACAGTAACCATATTGTCAACGAGTCCGTCGTTTCGTGTGCAACGCGGAAAAGGATGAATTTTTTCGGGTTCACCTAATAACGTTACAACGAGATCAATCAGATGACAAATGAAAATATACGCCGTACCGCCTTTGAATCCTTTTAATATTTGCCTGAACTGATTCCCGTCGTAGCGGCTCATAACGGCGTCAATATCAAAAACTGTTCCTAAAAGTCCGTCTTTGACTGATTTGATACAAAATTGTATTGCCGGATTATTTCTGTACATATATCCCATTTGAACGGTGAGATTTTTTGCTTTGGCTTCGTCGAGTAGTTGTTTAAATTCCGGCAATGATTCTCCGGCGGGTTTATCCAGATGGATATGTTTTCCGGCACGAATACAACGCAAAGCGGCGGGAAGGAGCGAATGTTCCTCTGTTTCTACGCCTACGGCTTGTAGTTCGGGGATTGCCAGTAATTCTTCGGAGGACATCCATTTTAGCCCTCGATAACATGCTTGTTTTTCGGCGGATGCCCGCAATTGGGGATCGTCTTCTGCAATACCGACAACCTCGAAATCATTGCTCAACCGGCGAAGGTCGCCCATTTTGTAAGCGTGCATGTGACCGGTACCGAGTTGTCCAATTTTGATTTTGGGTTTTTCGTTCGCAAAAGTAAATTTCTGCTGATCGCTTGATAAATAGTTTGTTGTTCCTGCAACAAAAAGTGCGGATGCTTCGAGAAAATGACGACGTGAAGTAAGATTCTTTTTTAACATTGTAAAAGTTCCTTAAAGTTAAATTGATTACAAATAGTTGAGAAACAGACTTTCTGTGAAATTTATTATTCATTGAGAGTCGGTTTGTTCCAATGGATGAGTACGATTTGTGAGTGGGAAGTTGACGGTTGTTTTTGTAATATGCGCTGCGTAAACTCCGTAAATCATTTCCAATGTTTGCCGTGCATTGTAAACATTGGACACGGGTTGACGGTTTTCTTGAATTGCCTGCATTAAATCCCAAACCGCAAAACGATTTGTTTCGATAAACGACGGAACAACGCCGGCTTTTCCGTTTAATTGTTCGTATAAAGAGTCCAACGGTTCCGCATTGGGAATGATGCGATCTTCTTTTAAGGGAATATTTTCTGTGATAGAATCATTGGGCGGTGCGCATGGAATGTTACTGAAACGCAGTTGTTGGACTTCTCGTGATCCGTCCAAAAACCGTAACGACAACATGCCTTTGCTTCCGGTTGCGCAAATTCCCATGCGGTAATTTCCTTTATAGAGATGGCGGCGGCTTTCGAAAATTCCGCGAACTCCTCCTGAAAATCGAAACACGGCGTAAATTTCGTCACCTATAGCGGGTCCGATTGGTTCGACGGTTTTCGTTAATTCTGAAACGGTAGCGGGACGACCTTGATTCCGTATGTCGGACATCACACATTCCGGCGAACCGAAAATGAATGTCATGAGATCAAGAATATGGGTACCGAGAACCATTAAATCTTCACCGCCGCCGCGATGATCGCTTTTCCCCCAACCTTGAACCGTCAACGGTGTTCCGATTTTGCCGGATTCGATAAGCCGTTTCATGGTAAGAAATCCTAATCCGTAACGGCAATGATGTGCCATTCCGATTTTGATACGATTTTTCTCTGAAATGGTAACAATTTCGTCGGCTTCGTGTAAAAACGCGCTCAATGGTTTTTCGCAATAAAGATGACAACCTTTTTGTGCGATTAGTCGAATTTGTTCCAAATGGTCGTTTGGCAGGCGTGATGTTAGCACAACAATGTCGGGTGATTCGTGTTCCAACATTTTTTCGCAGGTTGTGTAATGTCGTTTTGCCTGAGTTAGTAACATTTTTTGTTCGATATTTTTTGTGTTGGAGTCAACATGCGCAACAATTTCGACATTGGGGAGTCCGCGAAATGCCGCATGCAAACCATGAAAGCCCAACGTTGGTTTTGACGAATCTTGAACAATCGCGACTTTCCATTGTTTACTCTCGACGGAAGAAGCCTGCGATAAATTTCCGGCAAGCGTTGTTCCTGCAACGAAAACACCGGATGTTTGAAGAAAATGACGTCTTGAAAAATAGTTGTTTTGTAACATGATAAAAATTTATTGTAATTGATTTATTGTGAAATTTTATTGTACATTTATAGTAATCAGAAAACGAATATTTTCAATTTTCTGATTACTAAAACGATTATTTTGCGAACGATCCTAAACATCTTTGGGTTCTGGAACGACAAAATTCGGACGATAATCGCGTGTCATCATGGCGTTAGCGTCATTGTTATCGATAAACACTTCTTTATCGACATCAATGTTGAGGTTTGTTCCCAATGAGAGCGGAGTTTTATTGAGGTCAACACCGTTTTCGTTGAGATGTTCCACTGTTCGTGCTAATGTTGTTTCATTATCGTCTAATGACTTAACAGATTGAAGAGCTTGTTTCAGATTATTGTTCGAAATTTTATTATTTTCGCCCAAATAATATGAAATATTGCCGAGATGACAAATTGCCGCCGACAACGCACCGCAACGGGCGTCGGCTGTAACTTTTTTGGGATCGTTTGCCAAAACCGCATCGATAAAATTTGTAACATGACCGCCAACAGGGTCGTTATTGACAATCACGTTTCCTTTGGAATCACAATTCTTAAATTCTTTGATTAAATTACCTTTCAAATCAAAGGCGAATGTTTGGGAAAAGCACCACCAAAAATTTTCTTTCAGACTAAGTAATCGACCTTGAACAACATAGCCGTTTGTTCCATAAGCGATTGCGCCGATTCGCGTACCGGGGTTTTCGCCGGCAGGAATTCCGAGAGGCGATGATATTTTGAGTCCGTGAATTTCAACGATAAGACTTTTATTGCCGTAATCATAAATTGAAACTTGAGTATTGGCGGTATCTCCGGCGTCACGATATTTCTCATCTTTCATTTCAATATCGTAACCGAGTCTTCCGCCGTAAGTGATCACAGATTGCGGAAAACGATCAACGTTAATGAGTCGCAATGCCGTATCAACCTGATGAACACCTTGATTTCCGATATCGCCGTTACCGAAACGCCGTTGCCAATGCCAATCGTAATGAAAACGTTTTCGAGTAATAGGTTCTACTGGAGCCGGACCACACCAAAGATCATAATCAATACCATTGGGAACGGGATATTCACCGTAGGCGCCAATGGCACCTCGTTGATGATACGCCAATACTCGTGCTAGTTTGACTTCGCCGATTCCGCCGTTACGAATAAACTCAACCGCATCGCGAACATTGGTTGCGGAACGACATTGAGTTCCGGTTTGAAAAACCAGACCGTATTTCTTGGCGGCGGCAACAATACTTTTGCCCTCATGAATATTGTAACTCAATGGTTTTTCAATGTAACAATGTTTACCTGCTTGAAGAGCCCAAATGGCAATCAGTGCGTGCCAATGGTTGCTGGAAGCGCACGTAACAATATCAATGGATTTCTTGTCAAGAATGTTTCGGAAATCGGAAATGGCTTCGGGAGCATATCCGAATTTCTTTTCAATTCTGTTGCTCAAACCTTTGGCGCGATTGATATCGGGATCGCAGACGTATAAAATTTTTATACGCTTGTCCGAACCAAACACATCGCCATGAACGCCAGCGCGTCCACCGGCGCCGATAATGGCAACACCAAGTTGATCATTCGCCGCAACTTGATTTTGTGCAACAACATGTTGAGTTAACTTTCCGCTTGCCAACGTTGCAGCAATACCGGCGGAAAATGCGGTATTGAACGAATCTTCGATAAAACGACGTCTTGAAATGTGTTTCATAATAAATTGGTACTGAAAAAG
>JAIRTV010000202.1 GCA_031254675.1 Planctomycetaceae bacterium
AGAAAAAGATTCGGGTAAAAGCGATTTTGGTATCTGGGGAGCCTACGGCACAGTAAACGGCGGCGAATCATCCGCGCCTTAACTCTTGTGTTGGCGAATTAGAATGATACAATGTTGATCCAATCGCTTTGTGTCGTTTGAACAATAATTGATCGAAAATTCGGTAATGATGTTACCGGAATTTTGGGTTTAACCGCAAAGAACGTTAAGGATTTTAAAATCGGAAACGTTCTTTGTGTTCCCAAAAAATCTTGTCAGATGTTTCACTTTGATGAAGTGTGGATTGATTAAAAAACGAAAATTCCCCTGAAATATTACGAAAATTGAATGTTCGAAATATGTCAACACAACAAGAAAAAATCCACCTGCGTCTCACAATGCAGAAAAAACTCGAAAAAATTAACACCGAAAAAAATACGTTCAGCTCTATTATTGGTGCCAAACTCGCCCAACTACCACGCTTTCAATTTGCCCAAACAAAAAATCAACTCATGATCTATCTGAGTTTCGGAAACGAAGTCCAAACAACCTCGCTCTTACCAGAATATAACGAAAATAACGACCAGACAAAAAATTTGGAAAACGTTGGAGATTCGGTAATTGTTCCGTACTGCGAGCAAAACGCAATCATTCCGATTCGGATTTTTTCGCCGCAAGAGTTGGAGGTTGGTCGTTTTGGAATTATGGAGCCAACATTACCAATTCGGCAAGATATTCGGCGTTGTGTGGGGTTGGAGCAACTCGACGTGGTGTTGGTGCCAGGTCTCGCGTTCGACACGCACGGCAATCGACTCGGACATGGAAAAGGTTACTATGACCGCCTCCTAAAACAGCTACCCCAAAAAACAACCACCATCGCCCTCGCTTTCGAATGTCAACTCCTACCAAAAATTCCCGTCGATCACAATGATCAACCCGTCAATATTATCATCACCGAAAAACAAATCATTCACGTGTAATGCGAGATGTCCAGAAACGATATTCGAGCAAATTCGAAAGCTCTATTTGTTTGAGCGTAATTTGAGAAATCTGGTACTGGAATCCGCCGCCGTTATCGCAGTATTTACCAGAACACTATTTTCTACGTTCTTCGGAAATCAATACAGACCGTTTGTACGCCTGAATCCCAACTGTTTCGCTTCGTAGCAACAATACGACAATTTAGTACAACAATATTGTTTTGGGAACTCAATCCACTCTGGCAATAATCTTTTTGTTTCGTAAAAAAATTAGGTTGACAATGAAATCGGTTAAAAAATAATCATATAATTATTACAAAAATTATCTTGAATAATTACGAATGTTTTTGATTAATTGTCGTACCTTATTAAAATCTTTGATCCCTGGTGCAGATTCGACACCGCTGGAAACATCAATCCCGTACGGTTGGGTTTGAGCAAGAACATCAAATACATTGTCCGGCGTAATTCCACCAGCGAGGAAAGTTGGAAATCGTTCGCAAAATTCTTTCGCTTCCGACCAATTCCAATCCGTACCATTACCACCAGGCAAACCTCCACGTGACATTTCAAGGAGATAAAAAGAATCATCCAATGTTTTTGTTGCAGATTGATTGAGCAAACGGTCTCGCGTTTGGCAATTTTTGACAACCCGAATTTGCTTTATTGGAAGTTCGCAAGAAGCAGAACCATGTAATTGTACAAAATCAAGACGCGGATCAATTTCGTCCGGCAAAGAATCAACGACAACAAGTACTGTTTTGCGTTGTTGTTGACGAAACGGCTCCACCGCATTCAGTATCTTGCGAATTTTCGAAACGTCAACATGTCTTGGACTTGGCGGATAAAAAACCATTCCAATCATATCGGCTCCGGCGTCAAAACATCGTTGCCCTGATTCCGGTGTTGTAATTCCACAAATTTTAATGTGCATCTTTATACTCAATATTCTCAATCTTATAACAGCGAAATCTTAACATTTTCGTTACGACTCACAATCAATAATGAATATCGCAACATTAACTTGGTTAGGACAAAAGAAAAAGAACAAAAAAAGGATTTTAATATTTTTTGCTACTTTATTTCTTCATTGGTTGGTCGAATAAGTTCAAAATAACGGCGGATCATTTGGCGTTGTCCCAAAGGAATTGGTTCCGATTCGAGAACAGTTTCCGCAATTTTATGATATTCTTGAAACGATTCTTGTTGTTCACGCAAGATTTTGTCCTGGGTTGCTTCGTTTGAGTTGAATTTTTCGTATTCCGATTCGCCTTCGCCTAAAATTCCGGTAACATTTTGTTGTTCGCGTTGGCTGTCAAGTTGGGTTGCTTCTCCCGAAGTCGGATTGCCGGCGGCTCCCGTTCCCCAATCCTTATCGGCTGAATCGGATTTATTCGTATTGTTACCGCCATTGTTGGTTTGATCGGATAGTCCTCCATTGCCGTTACATTCTGATTTGTAAAGTCCCAACAATGTCAGTTTGCCTTCAAGACTATTACTGATAGCTTTGCGAAGTGCTTGTTTGTTACATTCGGCGGAAAATTCATCCATTCCCTCTCGAACTTTTTCCGTATCATTTTGTTCAAAACCTTCGGCTAATTTTTCTGTTTTTTCTTGAAGTGTTTTCTGATTTCGATGATCCATGTTGTCAAGCGTTTTTTTCATCTGATCGCCAACCGCGTTACGTTCTTGTTTTGACATTGTTTCCATTGTTTGAGCGTCGAATTTTTGGAGTTCTTTGGCTGCTTGAGCGTATTGTTCTTCTTTCAACGCCCGACTAATTGGACGAGTTGCTTCGGCGGCACTCATCGCCTCCGCCACTTCTTTCATTGACGCATCAAACGTTTCGATTTGAAATTCGCTCAACACCGAACGAATCGCGGCTTCCATTTCGGAAAGAGTTGCGAGTGCTTCTTTGGGTTCCGTTGCCGATTGATCCAGCTGATTGACCAATTTCTGAAGTTCCCCCGAAAGTTCCCGAAGATTTTTTTCTTCCGGATTTTTTTCCGCCAATTCTTCAATCTTTTCAACAAGTTCACTCTGAAGAGTTGCGGCAGCAAGGACAATCTCCGGCAACCGCACCGCAGCAACCGCCGTTTGTTGTTGAAACAAATACGGAGACACAAAACCAACAGCAAACGTAATTCCCGTTATGAAAAGCGCCACAAAAAAACGAAACGGCAACCGATATGGAATAACCAATTTCGGATCAATTTTTTCGGCACAAGAAGCCGCGTCGTCAAGTTGCAAGCGTTCCATAAGAGTTGTTTCAGAACGCGATAATATTTTTGTTGCGGTTAGCAGCCGATCTTTAAAATGATAATATTGGTCAGCCTGGCGTGCCGATTCATGCCGATCAACCGGCAAAAAAAATCCGATAATCGTTCCACAAACCAAACCAAACAACATAGTAAAGAAAATCACGAAAACTAATTCCAAACTAAAAAAATTCAAAAAACCCAAGAAGTTGGACAACAGCAAACCAAACAGAAAAAGAATTGCTGTTACAGAACCCAATAAAAATCCCCAAGTGGTTCCTTCGATCATCATTTGTATTCGTTGCCGTCGTTGAACCGTGTTTAGTGATTGGAGAATCGTGATACGTTTTTTTGATTTCGTGTTTGGATTCACGTTTGAGTTGGAGTTTGAATTGGAGGAAGACATGTTTTTGTTCATAAAGTTGGTGGATTTATTGAGATGTTGCGGTCAAAACGATTGATTCATTTTATCCAATTATCGTCTCTTTGGAAATAAACCTTCACAGCCCCCCAAACAAATTATCCTCACATCAACAGAAGCGAGTCGGTTATCGCCAACATGATAATGGATGCAAGTCCTTCGACGAAACGGACTTGCATCAAGCGATTCCTTTTATCTCAAACGATTCTCTAAATTAAACTGTTTGACTAGCGTTGATGGGCGGATTTTCACACTCCAACGAATGATCAATATCAACTGTTGGTGGCGGTTGATCGTGAAGAACAGGAGCGGTTTTTCGTTTTCGACGACGAACCACAAGTTTTTTAATCCAAAGCATCACTCCTGTAATCGGCAAACTTGTTGCGAAAAGACAGGCAACAAAGAATAAAATTTTCGATGAAGTTCCCGTTACATCACCAAAATGAATCGTTCGAACGGCTGTTGCAATTTTTGCTCCCAACGGTTTATCCGCGAAACGTTCTACTTCAACGGTTGCGCCGAAATGCTCCACCGGAATAACTGTACCACGATACCGATCCCATTGCGTTTTGTCTTTAATCGACAAGGCAAAAAAACCTGTTCGACCCTTCTGAATCACCATGGCGGTCTCACGGTCATGCGGAATAGAGATGACCATTTCACCCGGACCCGGCGTCAATTTATTTTGGCGTTCAATCATTTCGCCAACAGAAAGTGGTTGCGTTCCATTTTCAATCGGCTCAATTTTTTCTGGTCGTTGCATCCGTTGTTTGAAAATCTGATCGCCAAGAACATAACTCGCAGCATTTCGGTACCAGCCGAATGACCAACAAAGTCCAGTCAATGCAAGAATTAAAGTCGGAAGTAACATGTAAAAACCGGCAGTATTATGAATATCGTACAAAAATTGCCAAAACCCTTTGCGGAAACGTATTTTGAAACCGGGTTTCCACGCTCTCCATTTTGCGAAGCTCGACCATGTTCGCGGCAACCAGAGAACAAAACCGCTTAAAACAATAACAACAAAAATAATCGTTGCAATACCAACAATCAAACCGCCCAGTGTTGCGCGAGGTCCAAGACTCTCAAGCCGATAGTTAATCCAAAGATGTCGGTGTAACTGCATCATGGACATAAAAAATCGGTTGAGTCGTGTTACACCTTCATTGGTTTTCGCAACAACATCTCCCGTGTACGGATTAACGTAATAACCTTGACCAAATCCGCGTCCACCACCGGAATTGCTCGGTCTGTTTCCAGAATTGTTACGTCCACCGGAATTATCAGAACGATTTTGAGCAGAAACTCCTGACTGCGTTGCGGAAACCGCATTTCCTTTTTCCGCATCATTTTTTTCTTCAACTCTGGTTTGCTGTACGTTTTCGGCATGTTCATTGTGTTGTCGTCGTCGTTCACCTTCGGAACGTTGACCACGCTCACCGCGTGAACCACCCGAACCACGTTCACCACGCGAACTACGCTCACCGCCCGAACCGCTACCACGCATTCCTTCCGGCATGGGACGCGAAAGCATGGCAAGTATTGTCCGGTTCGTTTGTTCGGGAATCGTAATTGACGTAACTTTCATACCCTGATTTTGGGTTTCAAGTTTGGCAATGATTTCATTAATCGGAAGCCGTTGCCCATCAACCGGAACTTGAACATAAAATTTGTTTGGATCAACAAATCGGTTGATTTCGTCACGGAATACAAGAATAGAACCGCTCAAGCAAATAAGGAATACAATAATTCCGCTGATAATGCCGAGCCAAAGGTGAATTTCATAAAAGAAACGACGAAAAAATTGAAAGGACATAATGTTAGTGGATAGTTAAAAAGTGGAAGTGGTTAGTAAAATGATTGGTGTTCCCAATGAACGGCAACCAAAATAAATCGTAACAACAAACGGCAATAACAAACAATTTGAAATTACTGATATAATTTTAGTGCAGGTTCAAGGGATGCAGGTAACATGGCTCCATGATTCAAACCTTCGAAGGCTTGAAATGTTACGGTTTTTAGTAACGGTTCTAAACGTTTCACAAAATCTTTGGCGGTGTTGGGCGGAACGGAACGACGGATTGACGCGGAATGTTCGGTAGGAAGTTGCGGCAGCGGAATACTGCGCCCAACAAAAACAGCAAGATTTCGCTCTTTCATTTCAACACCTTGTTCGACAATTTGTTCTGCAAAACGTTGTTCAATTTTCAAAATTGCACCGTTTTCCCACCAAAAAGAAGGTTCAACGGCAATATAATTCTGAAACATTTCAGGATGTCGGAACAAAGTATTCAAAACGAATAATCCGCCATAAGAATGTCCCCAAATGATCTGATGTTGTTTGTTGATTTGGACAAGAGATTCGACTTTCGGTTTTATTTTTGATTCAATAAATTTCGCAAAAAGATCAGCACCGCCGCCTGTCCGTCCACGTTCGTCGATTGGTTTGGAATCGTCAAGCAGAGCGGGCGTGTAATCGAATGCACGGGAAACAACATCAAACCGAAGCTCCGTTTGATACCCAAGAGCAACAATCACCGGAAGCGGCATTTTCAAATGCGAAAATAATTCGTCATTCAACGCAGCCATCACCGCATTGCCATCCAACATGTAAATGACAGAATAACCGGTTTTTTCCTGCGTTTCCGTTTTTGGAATCGCAACAATAATCCTGTAATACCGTTTACCGTCGTCCGAATCCAGTTCAAATTTTTCGAAACGGTAAAATTTTGAACCGGTATCGACAATCGTGTTACCAACTTTTTGTAATAAATCCGGTTGCGCAAACACCGGACAAATCAAAAGAAAAACAACAAAAAAACAATTGCAATAACGAAACATAAATCTCTATAAAGTAAAGGTACAAAAACGTCCTTGTCCTGATCAATATCCGCGAGAAAAAATTGAGTAAATTGTATCAGTGGAATTTTTGCTCAAATATTCGTAAAAATTGGTAATATTTTAATATTTTCTATTCTAGCCGTAAAATGCACAAAGGTAAATGCGAGGAGTGTAAAAATGCGAATAATCTAATAATATTTCAGACAAATGTTTGTGATCAATCCTATGTTTAACATTGATTTGAGAAAAAAATCACGTTTTTTTCAAACAGGAAATCAAAACTTTAGAATATCGAATTTGTTTTGCCAACCGAAGTTTTGAATAGCCAACAATCTAACAGATTTCAAAAATTCGTCAAGACGGGAGAAAATATTTTTTTGCTTTTTTTTATACTTATTATTTTTTTGCCTAATCACATTTTAGAAGTTTTCTTGATGAATGCGGCGTAATTGACCGCAAGCGGCGCCGATTTTATCGCCTTTACGAAAACGAATTTTGACCTGAATTCCTTTTGATTCGAGTTGTTCGGCGAACCAGTTGACAGTTTTCGCGGAGGGAGTTTGAAGGTTCAATCCCAACACCGAATTTAGCGGAATAATATTGATAATCGCTGTTCGATTTTTCAACAAACGAACCAATTGCTGTACATGTTCCGGTTGATCATTGAGACCGGCAATTAGTGTGTATTCAAATGTAACGCGGCGACCGGTTTGTTCAAAATAATCGTCGGATGCTTTCAGAATTTCGTCAATACCGGAAAATCGGTTTTGCGGAATAATTCGGGTTCGCAATTCATCATTGGGGGCGTGTAACGAAACCGCAAGTTTATATCCTTTCCCGTTACGAGCAACTAATTCGGCGAGTTTTCGTATTCCCGTTGGAATGCCAACCGTTGAAATTGTTACGCGCCGCACGCTTAAATTTAGTCCGTCCGAAGCGGTTGCTTCGTCCAACGCCGAAAGAAGTGTATCGAGATTGAGCAATGGTTCACCGATACCCATGACGACAAGATGTGTTAATCGTTCGTGATTGGGCAGCAGAGCATTGAGCCGCAAAATTTGTTCTAATATTTCGCCTCGCGACAGATTCCGTACAAAACCGTCGAGTCCGCTGGCGCAAAACACACAACCCATTGCACAGCCAACCTGAGTGCTAATACATGCCGTTCGATGATTGCGGTTGTCTCGAAGGAGAACACATTCGACACGTTCTCCGTCTGCCCATTCGATTAAAAGTTTTTCTGTTGAATCATCAGACTGATGATGTGTTAATTCTTTGCCTTGCGAAACGGAGCCGAATTGTTCGGTAAGAATTTTCCGCGTTTCCTTCGACAAATCGGTCATTTTGTCGAAGGACATTGTTTTTCGTGCGAAAATCCAACGCCGTATCTGATTAAGCCGAAACTTAGGTAATTCCAATTCGGTTAGAATTGCCGATAAATCTGCCGGAAGGAGTTCGAGAAATTTTTGTTCACGGCAATTTTGTTCGCG